>NZ_JBIUAG010000009.1:127967-330527 GCF_044547355.1 Kutzneria sp. NPDC052558 | reverse complement strand
CATCTACGTCCACACCACCACCGGCCTCCTCCAGGCCACCGGCAACGCCGGCCACCCCGGCACCGCCTTCGGCCCCTGGACCACAATCTGACCGACGTGTTATCGGAAACACGTTTCGCGGAACACGTGTTGGGAATGGCCGCGAACTGTATCGAGAACTGAACCGATTTGGATCGCAAACGGGTGTTAGCGCGGCCACCTGCGATTGCGGGGGTGCCTCCCCGGTCCAACACTGGATGATCTGTCGTCCAGCCGAGGAGGCCCCGCCGTGCCCAAGTTCGTCTACGCCTTCGCCGAAGCCAACAAGGACATGAAGGACCTGCTCGGCGGCAAGGGGGCGAATCTGGGCGAGATGACGCGGCTGGGCCTGCCGGTGCCGCCCGGATTCACCATCACCACCGAGGCCTGCCTGGGCTATCTGGCCGATCGGGAGTTTCCCGACGGGCTGGCCGACGAGGTCTCCGAACAGCTGGCCAAGCTCGAACAGAACATGGGCAAGACGCTCGGCGACGCGAACGACCCGCTGCTGGTGTCGGTGCGCAGCGGCGCGAAGTTCTCCATGCCGGGCATGATGGAAACGGTCCTGAACGTGGGCCTGAACGACGAGTCGGTGCACGGGCTGGCCGCGCAGGCCGGCAACGAGCGGTTCGCCTACGACTCGTACCGCCGGCTGATCCAGATGTTCGGCAAGACGGTGCTGGGCATCGACGGCGAGCACTTCGAGGACGCCATCGAGGCCGCGAAACAGGCCAAGGGCGTCAAGAACGACGTGGAGTTGGACGCCGGCGACCTGCGGGAGCTGGTCGAGGTCTACAAGAAGGTCGTCCACGAGCACGCCGGCCGGGACTTCCCGCAGCAGCCCCGCGAGCAGATGGACCTGGCCGTGCGGGCGGTCTTCGACTCGTGGAACACCGAGCGCGCGGTGATCTACCGCCGCCAGGAGCGCATCCCGTCGGACCTGGGCACCGCGGTCAACATCGTGGCGATGGTGTTCGGCAACATGGGCGACGACTCCGGCACCGGCGTGGCCTTCACCCGTGACCCGGCCAGCGGCGCGCAGGGCATCTACGGCGACTACCTCCAGAACGCCCAGGGCGAGGACGTGGTCGCCGGCATCCGCAACACCGTGCCGCTGCGCGACCTGGAGACCATCGACAAGCGCTCCTACGACGAGCTGCTCCAGATCATGCAGACGCTGGAGGAGCACTACCGCGACCTGTGCGACATCGAGTTCACCATCGAGCGCGGCAAGCTGTGGATGCTCCAGACCCGGGTCGGCAAGCGCACCGCCGCGGCCGCCTTCCGGATCGCCACCCAGCTGGTGGACCAGGGCCTGATCGACATGACCGAGGCGCTGGCCCGGGTCACCGGCGCGCAGCTGGCCCAGCTGATGTTCCCGCGCTTCGACGAGAAGGCCGACCGCCGCAAGATCGGCCAGGGCATGAACGCCTCGCCCGGCGCGGCGGTGGGCAAGGTGGTGTTCGACTCCTACACGGCGGTCAAGTGGTCGCGGTCGGGCGAGAAGGTCATCCTGGTCCGCCGCGAGACCAACCCCGACGACCTCAACGGCATGATCGCCGCCAACGGCATCCTGACCAGCCGCGGCGGCAAGACCTCGCACGCGGCGGTGGTGGCCCGCGGCATGGGCAAGACCTGCGTCTGCGGCGCGGAGGAGCTCGACGTCAACACCAAGGAGCGGGTGCTGCGCGCCCCGCACGGCGTCACCGTGCACGAGGGCGACGTGATCTCCATCGACGGCGCGACCGGCGAGGTGTTCCTGGGCGAGGTGCCGGTGGTGGACTCGCCGGTGGTGCGGTACTTCGAGGGCGAGATCGACCCGGACGCCGAGGAGGCCGACGACCTGGTGCGGGCCGTGCACCGGCTGATGGGCCACGCCGACGGCGTGCGGCGGATGGCCGTGCGCACCAACGCCGACACCCCGGAGGACGCCGCCCGGGCCCGGCGGTTCGGCGCGCAGGGCATCGGCCTGTGCCGGACCGAGCACATGTTCCTGGGCGAGCGCCGGGCCCTGGTCGAGCGGCTGATCCTGGCCGACACCGACGAGGAGCGGGAGCGCCAGCTCGGCGAGCTGCTGCCGTTGCAGCGCAACGACTTCATCGAGCTGCTGGAGGCCATGGACGGCCTGCCGGTCACGATCCGGCTGCTCGACCCGCCGCTGCACGAGTTCCTGCCCGACATCACCGAGCTGTCGGTGCGGGTCGCGGTGGCCGAGTCCCGCGGCGAGAACCGGGAGAACGACCTGCGGCTGTTGCAGGCCGTGCACCGGCTGCACGAGCAGAACCCGATGCTGGGCCTGCGCGGCGTGCGGCTCGGCGTGGTCATTCCCGGCCTGTTCCAGATGCAGGCCCGGGCCATCCTGGAGGCGGCCGCGCACCGGATCAAGGCCGGCGGCGTGCCGCGGGTGGAGATCATGGTGCCGCTGGTGGCCAACGTGCAGGAGTTCGAGACGGTCAAGCAGGACATCATCCAGGTGGCCCGCGAGGTCCGCGAGGCCGAGACCACGCACCTGGAGTTCCTCATCGGCACCATGATCGAGCTGCCCCGGGCCGCCCTGACCGCCGACCAGATCGCCGAGGCGGCCGAGTTCTTCTCCTTCGGCACCAACGACCTCACCCAGACCACGTGGGGCTTCTCCCGCGACGACGTGGAGGCGGCGTTCTTCTCGGCGTACCTGGAGAAGGGCATCTTCGGCATCAGCCCGTTCGAGTCGATCGACCGGGACGGCGTCGGCGAGCTGGTGCGGATCGCCTCGGAGAAGGGCCGGGCCCAGCGGCCGGGCCTGAAGCTGGGCGTGTGCGGCGAGCACGGCGGCGACCCCGACAGCGTGCAGTTCTTCAACGAGGTCGGCCTGGACTACGTGTCGTGCTCGCCGTTCCGGGTGCCGGTGGCCCGGCTGGAGGCCGGCCGCGCGACCTCGGCCCGTCGTAGCAACGGAAACGGCTCCCGCTAGCGCTTGGCCAGCACGCCGGCCGCCGCGGCCGCGGCCACCAGGACCGCGGCGGCCAACACCAGCGCCGGCTGGTATCCGTTGTGCAGCAACGGGGCTGCCGCCAGCGGGCCGATGATCTGGCCGGCCGAGTAGCCGGCGGTCAGCAGCGCCACCGAGCGTGGGAAGCGCAGCTCGGCGCCGGTGGCCAGGGACAGCGTGGCGATGCCGATGAAGGTGCCGCCGAACAGCACGGCGGCCACCAGCGCACCGGCCACGTTGTCCAGAAGTGCCGGCAGGGCAACGCCGATCGCCTGCACCAGCAGGGCAACGACCAGCAGCCACGGCCGCGACCAGCGCCGCCCCAGCCACGCCCACAGGGCGGCCGACGGGGTGGCGGCGAGCCCGACGATCACCCACGCGCCGCTGCCGAGCCAGCCGGGCGAGGTCTGGTCGATGGCGGCGACCAGGAACGTGCCGGCGATGATGTAGCCGACGCCTTCCAGGCTGTAGCTGGTGAACAGCGCTGCGAACTGCCGGGTCGAGCCGCTTACGATGTCCACAGTGGACTGAATTTCCGGCTCGGGATGCATGCCCCAGGCCGGGATCGCGAACAATGCGGCCAGTGCCGCGCTCGACCACCACGCCGTCGACCAGTCGCCGACCGCGCGCAGCACCAGCACCACAACGCCGGAAAGCGCGATGCCGCCGCCGATCCCGCCGAACGCCCAGCCCGGCAGGTGCGCGGGATGCTCGCGGAGGTGGTGCAGGGCCGAGCCGACGGCGGCGACGAACGTCACCGCGCTGGCGAGGCCGGCGATGAACCTGAGCAGGATCCACAGGATCACGTTGTGGGTCAACGGCATCGCCGCCAGCGTGACGACGATGGCCACCAGCGAGGCCCGGGCCGCGGCCGGCCGGCGGACCACCGGCAGCGCCCCGGCGAGGGCCCCGACCAGGTAGCCGACGTAGTTCGAGGTCGCCAACGCCGCCCCGCCCTGGGCCGACAGGCCGGCCTGCGCGGTCATCAGCGGCAGGATCGGCGTGTAGACGAACCGTCCGATGCCCATGCTGGTGGCCAGCGCCGCCGCCGACCGCCCGACGTGCAGCCAGGGCGTGCGCGGCGGGGCGATGGTCACCACTGGTTCAGCACGGGGTCGTTCGGGTGCGACTCCAGCTCCACGATCTCCGGGCTCATCCACGGCCACAGCGGCAGCGTGCCCAGCACGTTGTCCAGCAGGTCCTGCCGGTCCTCGGCCCGCCAGATCCCGATGCTGCGCTTCTCCCCGGCCGGCCGCCAGATCCGGTACAGGCGGCCCGTGGCCGCGAGCTCCTTGGCCCGCTCGTGCTCGGCCGCGCGGCGACGGTCGACCTCGGCCGGGTCGGTGCCGTCCGGAATGGTGGTGGTGATGGTGACGACGAAGTCCTTCATGCCCCCAATCCTGGGCCCGGGGCTGCGGCGACGCCACGACCGGCTGACTCGCCTGTGATAGGCCTGGCCTCTTAGGATCGGTTCGTGGAGCTACGGCAGCTGAGGTACTTCGTCGCGGTCGCCGACGAGCTGCACTTCGGGCGGGCGGCCGAGCGGCTGCTGATCGCCGGGCCGTCGCTGTCGCAGCAGATCAAGGCGCTGGAACGGGATCTCGGGGTGGCGCTGTTCGACCGCAACCGCCGGGGCGTGACTCTGACCTCGGCCGGGGCCGAGCTGCTGCCGCCGACCAGGGCGCTGCTGGCGCGGGCCGACGACCTCAAGCGGCGGGCCGGGCGGCTGGCCGGCACCGAGCAGGTGCGGCTCGGCTACGTGAACTGGCGGCCGGTCGACCTGCGGGCGCGGGCGGCGGCGGTGGCGGAGCTGATCGTCGACACCTGGGTCGTGCCCTCGCACGCGCAGGCGGCCCGGGTCGCCGAGGGCAGTCTGGACCTGGCCATCTGCTGGGTGCGCAAGCAGGACCTGACCCGTCACGGCCTCGCCTCGCGGCTGCTCGGGGTGGACCGCCTGCACGCCGTCGGCATCGGCGAGGACGAGCGGCCGGTGCGGGCGGCGGACGTGCTCGTGCCGGTCGACGACGACCAGACCTCGTGGTCCTCGTGGAACGTCTACGCGGAGGACTTCGCCCGCCACACCGGGGCGAAGATCGTGCGGATCTCCGACGGCGGCATCACCGGCGAGGCGTTCGTGGACCACGTGCGGCGGCTGCGGCGGCCGGTGCTCAACTCGCCCAAGGGACAGGAGGTTTTGCTGCCGCCGGATCTGGTGCGGCGGCCGATCGTCGACCCGACGCCGCTGTGGACCTGGTCGCTGGTGTGGCGCCGGGACGAGGTGCGGCGGGTCGTGTTCGACACGGTGGAGGCCGTGGTGCGGGGCGTGGAGTCCGAAGTGGACGGTTGGCTGCCCGAGGACGACCCTTACCGGGCCTAGCATCGCGGGCCGGCCGCGCGGGGGCGCGACCGGCCCTCCGGTCATAGGCCGATGCTGTTCCAGTACTGCTTCCACCCGCCGACGCAGTCCGACTGGGCCAGCAGCAGGCCGTTGTCGGTGTTCCAGCCCGGCAGCTCCACGCACTTGCCGCTGTGGGCGTTCACCAGCCACGCCGATCCGCTGGCGTTGGGGAACGGGTTCGTGACGAACCGCCACTGCTGCCAGGCGTCGGCCGCGAAGCAGGACTGCGTCACCAGCAGCGCGCCCGCGAAGTCGGCGTGGCCGTCGACGCTCAGGCACTTGCCGGTGCGCTTGCTGACGAACGAGGTGGTGCCGTTGGTCTGCAACACCGGCGACCACTGCTGGTTGGACACGTTGTCCTTGCACGACCACTGCTGGACGTGCGGGGTGGTGCTGTCGGCCTCCTGATCACGCAGGTCCATGCACTTGCCGCTCCATTTGCTGACGAACTGGTACCAGTCCGTGTCGGCGCTGGCCGGGGTCGCGGTCAGCGCCATCACCAGTCCGGGAACGACGATCGCCACCACACCCAGTCGTCCTGGTCGAGACACCCACATGATCCTTTCCTCAGGGACGGCGGGATTCGCCGCCCGGCCGAAGACTGCCAAGGCCCGCCGGCGGCCACCATGCGCAGAACTGCGTAGAGAGCCAGGGGCGGGGGAGCGGTCGGCCGGAAGCGCACGCGGCTGTCGAGCCGAACGCGGCCACCCGATCGGGCGAGTGCCGGATCCCTGATTCGCGGGAGAATTCGCCCCGGTCGATCCGTACCATCCGATTTTTCCGAAAATCCTGCACCGGGGGTGGTCGGGCGTGGCCGGAACGGGACGGTGGGTGGCCCGCGGCAGCCTGCTGGCGGCGGCCGTCGGCGTGCCGGTGCTGGCGTCCTTCCAGCCGCTGGCGGTGGACCAGCCGGCGCTGACGGTCGTGACCATGATCGGCTACGAGGCCCTGCTGGCGGTGGTGGCCTTCGCCGGGGACATCGGCGGCGAGCTGGCCAAGCGGTGGCGCGGGCGGGCGGTGGAGTGGCTGGACCAGGAGCTGCTGCGCCGGGTCTCGGGCTTCGGCCGCCGGTACCGCAAGTCGATGCTGGAAGTGTTGCGGCACATCGACGACAAGGGATTCGTGACGGTCGGGTTCTACTCGCCGGAGCTGGACGAGGTGTTCGTGGACGTGGGGCTGGCCCCGCAGGCCCCGCACAACGTGCCGGCCGGCGTGCTGTCGGACGACCGCGCCGAGCCGGCCGACGAGCTGGGGATCGCCCGCTACCTCGCCGATCCGAACCCGGCGGTGATCGCGATCATCGGCGGCCCGGGCACCGGCAAGACGACGTTGTTGCTGCACACAGCCTGGCAGCTGTGTCGATCACCCCGGGGCCGATCACCGCGTTCGACCCCGGTGCTGCTGTTCCTGCGTGACCACGCGAAGACGATCGCGGCGGACCCGGGCGTGGCGCTGCCGGCGGTGGTGGGCTCGACGCTCGGCGATCACGGCCAGGAGGCGACCGCCTGGTTCGAGCGCCGGCTGGCGGCCGGCGACTGCGTGGTGTTGCTGGACGGCCTGGACGAAGTGGCCAGCCAGGGGGATCGTCTCGCCGTCGCCGCCTGGGTGGAGCGCCAGATCAAACGCTTTCCCCGCAACGACTTCCTGGTCACCTCGCGGCCACACGGCTATCTCGCGGCTCGGATCGAGGGCGCGACCGTGTTGCAGATGCGGCGGCTCACCGAGGAGCAGGCCGCGGATTTCGTCCGCCGCTGGTATCTCGCCCACGAACTCGCCCTCGAGCGCTACCGCAAGAACCAGGACTTCTCCTCCGCGCGCCGCCGCGCCGCCGCGGCCGCCGAGAGCCTGCTGGTCCGGCTCAAGGACGCGCCGGCGCTGTACGACCTGACCGCCAACCCGATGCTGCTGACGATGATCGCCAACGTGCACCGCTTCCGCGGCGAGCTCCCGGACAGCCGCTGGCAGCTGTACGCCGAGATCTGCCAGGTCATGCTCGGCCGCCGGCCGGAGGCCAAGCTGAGCGGCGATCGCAAGGAATTGTTGTTGCGGGCGTTGGCCTTCACGATGATGACCCGCCGAGTCCGGGACCTGCCCGCCGACGCGGTGCTGAGCGTGTTCGAGCCGGAGCTGTGCCGGCTGCCCCGCGAGCTGACCGCCGCGGAGGCGCTGGCCGACATCGCCACCAACGGCCTGCTGATCGAGCGTGAGAACGGCCTGTACTCCTTCGCCCACGTGACCTTTCAGGAATACCTGGCCGCCAGCCACATCCGGGAGAACGGCCTGGTCGCCGTGCTGACCGAGGCGGTCGACGACGTGTGGTGGCGGGAGACCACGCTGCTGTACGCGGCCCGGGCCGACGCGGACCCGATCATCCGCGCCTGCCTGGAATCCGACGGCGTCGCCGCGCTCATGCTGGCCTTCGACTGCGCGGCCCAGCCCAGCGCGATCGCCCCCGAACTGCGCGACCGGTTGGCGCGCCTGCTGGATTCCGTGTTCGATCCGGACACCGATCCTCGGCGGCGGCGATTCCTGGTCGGGGTCATGGTGACCAGCCACCTGCGCCGGCTGGCACCGGCCGGCGACACCGTGCGCGGCTGCTCGCGGCCGGTCACCACCACGCTGTATCGCCTGTTCCTGCAGGAGGTCGGGCGGCCGCCGCCGGAGGAGTCGTGGAAACTGGACTGGGCCAGCGACGATCCGGTCCAGGGTGTGCACGGGCAGGAGGCGGCGGCGTTCCTCCGCTGGGTCGACTCGATCCTCGGCGGCGAGCCCGCGCTGCGGCTGCCGACCCGCGAGGAAGTGGAGCATCCGCCGTTCCGCCGCACGCTGACGGCCCCGGTGTGGCTGCACGGCCCGGAGCTGTGGACGCCGACCGACGAACATCCGCATGCCGTCACGGCCGAGGTCCTGGTCCGCTACGTCACCGCCGACATCCAGCGGCTGACCTCGACCCTGGCTCGCCTGCTGCTGATCCGGTCCGTCGTGGCGCTGCCGGCGTTGGCCCGGGCCCGCGCGGTGGCGCTGGACAGCGCCCTGCCCTTGGACACCAGCATGACCAAGGATCTCAACCAGGGCTTGGAGTTGGCCCGCGAACTGGACAGCGCGCTCAATCTGACCCATGCGCTCGATCTGAGCCGGGATCTCGACATCGAGACCCTGCGTGCGCTGACGCGGACCCGGTCGCGGGCGCGGGAACTCGCCCGAGACAGCAAGGTCGACTTCGCCCGGGCGTTGGCCCGCGCCCCCGGCAACGACGCCGTGCCCGATCTCCGTGCCAGCGACACCGCGTCGTCCAGCGACAAGAGCCTGGCCCACGACCTGATGCTGGAACTGGTCCGGGATCTCGCCCACGGGCTGGGCCAGGCCGGTTCCCTGGTCGGTGGCAGCGTGCCGGCCCGGGCGCTGGCACTCGATCTCGCCTTGATCGGGGCCAGCAATCTCGCGCACGGCCTGGTGCAGGTGTTGGGCCGCGTGCACGCGCTGGACAGCGTGTTCGCCCGGGCCCTGGGCGAGCTGGCGGCGCCTGATCCCGACCACGATCTCCCTTTGTTCATGGGAAGTGCGCTGTCCATCGCGCTGCGCGGGGCCACCCCGACGAAGGCGGCCGACTGGCATGCCCTCCAGGCGGATTTCGCGCGGCACTTCGTTGAGGTGACCGGCATCGACGCCCTCGAACACGTCGTCTCACCGGACTCGCTGGCCGAGCTGGTCCGCGACGGGCGCCGGCAGCTGGTCGACGGCGTCGAGCCCGGGCCGCGTTCGTGGGATCCGCGCGAGGTGGCGGCACGGCTGGAGGAGATCGCGCTGCCGGTGTTCACCGGCCAGCGGCCGATCACCGCGGAGACCGCCGCCGCGATCCGGCTTGCCGCGTTATGCCTGGCCGTCGAGGCGGACCACCGGGGGATGGCCGACGTCGGCGCCGGCTACCGGCGGCTCGCGGCCGGGGTGACGTTGGTGGAGCGGCGACTGGCCGGGGACGTGCCGACGACGGAGATGATCGTGCTCGCGGTCAAGTGCTGACGGTGCTTCGCGCCACGATGAGGCCGCCGGCGAAGGCGAGCGCCACGAGGGCGAGCAGAATCGCCGCCAGGGTGGGGGATCCGCTGATCAACGTGGTGAAGTTGGCCAGCGCCAGCGTGGTGATGCCCAGCAGCCCGAGCAGGCCCAGTGCCGGGGCGACCCGGGTGGGCCAGGCCCGGGTGTCGACCCGTTCCCGCGCGAAGAAGGCGATGACCGCGACGCCGGTGAGAATCATCAGCACCAGCATGGTGATCGTGGCCAGGCCGGACATCCACGTGAACAGCGCGAGCACGGGATCGGCCCCGGCCAACGCGAACAGGGCCAGGATCACCACCGCCGAGCCGGTCTGCACGAGCGAGCCGATGTGCGGCGAACCGTGCCGGGAATGGGTGCGAGCGATCAGCGCCGGGCCGATTCCCTGCCGCCCCAAGGCATAGAGGTAACGGGCGATGGCGTTGTGGAAGGCCAGCAGCGCGGCGAACAGACTGGTCAGCAGCAGCACGTTCATCACGTCGGCATAGGCGGCCCCGAGATACCGGCCGGCGGCGCTGAACACCAGCCCCGAGGTGTCGGCCCCGGCCGCCGCCTCGACCTGGCCCGGGCCGTAGGCGACGACGACCGCCCAGCTGCACACCGTGTAGAACACGCCGATCAGCGTGACGGCGATGTAGGTGGCCAACGGGATGGTGCGCCTGGGATCGCGCGCTTCCTCGCCGTAGATGGCGGTTCCCTCGAAGCCGATGAACGAGGCCACCGCGAACATGATCGCGATGCCCGGCGCGCCGTGGAAGAAGGTCGACGGCGTGAACGACGTGCCGGCGTAGCCCTCGGGGCCGCCCCTGATCAGGACCGTCGCCGCGAGCACGGTCAGCACGCCCATCTCCAGCACCAGCATCACGCCGAGCACCCGCGCACCGAGGTCGATGCTGCGGTAGCCCAACGCCCCCACGATGGCCAGCAGCACCGCGGCCAGGATCCACCACGGGATCGACGGCCCGCCGAAGCGGATGATGAGGCCCTGCGACGTGGTCGCGGCCAGACCGTAGATGCCGGCCTGGATCGCGGTGTAGGCCAGCAGGGCCAGGCCCGCCCCGCCGAGGCCGGTGGTGCGGCCCAATCCCCTTGTCACGTAGGCATAGAACGCCCCGGCGTCGACGACGTGCCGGCTCATGGTGGCGTAGCCGACGCTGAACAGCAGCAGCACCAGGGCGACCACGACGTAGGCCAGCGGCACGCCCGGCCCGTTGCTGATTGCCAGCATCACCGGCAGCGCCCCGCCGACCGTGGTCAGCGGGGACGCCGCCGCGACCACCAGGAAGACGATGCCGGCGATCCCGATGGAACCGCGGAGAGCTCCCGGCTGCCCCATCAGGAATGCCGGCAGTGGCTCGGCGGCGGCACGTCCAGCGTGGGGTTGCGGTCGAAGAAGCCCACCGGCTTGAGGGTGAAGCCGGCCCGGTCGACCGGCATCACCGGCCAGTCCTCGGGGCGCGGCACGTGGGTGAGGCCGAAGGTGTGCCAGACGACGACGTCCTCGTTCGTGAGCGAACGATTCCGGGCGGCGTAGGCCGGCAGCCCGGCCCCGCCCGGATGCTGGTTGACGAAGTCGCCGGCCGGGTACCGTTCGGCCGGGTCGTAGCGGGTAACCCACAGGTGCCGGGTGGCGAAGGCTGCGCGCCGGGCGATCGAGGACCGCGGATCGGCCAGCAGCGTGGGCAGGCCTTCGGGCGTCAGGGCGTAGGCCACCGGCCGGCCGTGCCGGTTGGTCCGCTCGGGATTGACGATGTGCCACACCCGGTTGCTGGCCGGCTCGGCGTCGCGCCGGGCATCGGCCTCGCTGCCGAGGACCGTGCGGCGGGTGGTGAAAGCGTTGCCGCGCGGGTTGTCCGGGCCGATGGGCACCCGCACCACGTCGACTTCCTCGACCTGGTTGGACACTCCGTCGACGGTCATGTCGAGGCGGGCGCTGAACAGGTGCTGGTGCAGGGGAGCGCCGAGCCCGGGGCCGATCGCCGTGGCGTACGGGTGGTCGCCGCCGTCGTGGGCCGAGGTGAAGGGCACGCCGGTGGCCTTGACCTCGAAGCCGATCACGCCATCGAGGTAGAGGTGCCAGTAGAAGCCGTAGTCGTAGTTGCCGACCGTGGTGAAGAAGGACACCACCAGCCGGCGCTGCCGCCGGACCTGGGCCGAGTGCGACCAGAGATCGCTGTGCTTCCAGAGGATTCCGGCGTCCTCCTCGTGGATGCAGACCGCGTTGGGCAGCGTCCGGGGCTCCCCCCGCTCGTCGGAGATCACCGCGTCCAGGTAGGTGATCTCGCCCAGGCAGTCGCAGCCGAGCTCCAGCGCGTTGGCGTAGCGGCCGACGAGGTACTCGCCGGTGTCGAAGTAGTTCTGCCACGAGCGCACCGGCGACGGATCGGCGTAGGGGACGACCATCTCGGCGATCGAGGCCCGGTAGACGATCGGCCGGCCGTCGAAGCCGATCTGGTGCAGCACAAGGCCTTCGCGGGCGTCGAAGCTCACCCGCACCGACCATTTCTCCCACGTCAGCACGTTGCCGTCGAGCTGGAAGCTGGGGCCGTCGGGCTGGGTGATCTCGATCGGCTTCTGCGTGGTGCGCGGCGGCCCGCTCACCACCGGGTCGTCGTAGTTTCCCGATTCCCTGGGGATCGGCATCGGCCCGATGTCGATGACCCGGTCCACGGTGCGGCTCATCGTGTCGACATAGGCCACTAGGCCGTCGATCGGATGCGCCCAGGCGGCGTCGGTGGTGTTGTCCTGCACGAAAGCCAGGCCGCGTAACAGCCGCCGGCCGACCTCGTCCGGGTACTCGTCGGTGTACGACCCGGCCGACAGCGGCGCCACCCGGACCTTCGCCACGTCGAGACCGCGGGCCGCCAGCGCCGCCAGCCAGCGCTCGTCGGTGGCCAGAAGCTCTTCCACCAGGCCGAATTCCTCGTCCAGCACCGGCAGCTGGCCGCTGGTGGCCGGGTCCAGCTCGGCCACCGACACCACCTCGGCCGCCGTCGCGTCGACGCGGATGTCCCGCGACACCTGGCTGGCCAGGTCCAGCGTCAGCGCCCGGAACCGGCGGGTCGGCGGGTTCTGGTGGCCGTAGGCCAGCACCTCGGCCTTCGGCGGCTCGTCCAGGCCCACGTAGACGAAGCGGGTGCTGTCCCGCGCCAGCCCGGCCTTGTCCACCGCCTGGCGGACCGCCCGGATCTCCTCCGCCGTCACCGCGGCGAGCGGATGCTCGACCATCCGGCCTCCCCCCTCGAAGCTCCGGCCGATCATACCGAGCCTGGCAATCGTCCTTTATGGACAGTTCTTGGCCAGGTGGGCCAGCAGGGCCCGGCGGGCGGAATGCACATGGTCCTCGGCCGTGCGGGCCAGCACCTCGTGGTGGCCGCCGCGGATCAGCTCGGCCAGCTCACGGTGTTCGACGACGACGTGCGCGAGGTAGTCGCCCGGGCTGACGGCGACGCGGCGCAGTTGGAACAGGTACACCTGGGAGCGCACGGCCTGCCAGGCCTGGATCAGGCGGCTGTTGCCGGACGCGGCGTAGACCGCGTCGTGGAAGGCGATGTCCAGGGCTAGCACGTGTGGGCCGCCGCGGTCGAGTTCGGACCCCATGGTGTCGACGATCCGTGTCAGGGCGGCCAGGTCGTCCGGGCCGGCGGCGGTCCGCGCGGTGATCGCGGCCAGGCGGTCGAGGGCGGCTCGGACCGTGTACACCTCCTCCACGTCGCGCGCGGTCACCTCGATCACGGTGGTGCCGCGGTGCCATTCGCTGCGCACCAGGCCCTCGCGGGCCAGCAGGGCCAGGCCTTCACGCACGGAACCGCGGCTCACGTCGAGGTCGGCCGCCAGCTCCACCTCGCGCAGCGGGGCGCCGGGCGGGAAGTGGCCGGCGAAGATCGCGTCCCGGATCCGGTCGGCCGACTCCTCGGCCAGGCCGCGGCGGGCGGCCCTGGGCAGGTTCATGTCCCAATGTTGACATTCGAACATCGGCGCTTCAAGGTGGGAGGCATGACCACGCGCCCCGCCTTCCACCTGGCCATCCCTGTCGACGACCTGCCCCGGGCCCGCGCCTTCTACGGCGGCGTGCTCGGCCTGGCCGAGGGCCGGTCGGCCGAGCACTGGGTGGACTGGGACTTCCACGGCCACCAGGTCGTCACCCACGTCGTCGCCGACGTCCGCAACGAGGCCGGCCGCAACCCGGTGGACGGCCACGACGTGCCGGTGCCGCATTTCGGCCTGGTGCTCTCGGTGGACGACTTCCACGTGCTGGCCGGCAAGCTCCGCGCCGCCGACACGGCGTTCGTGATCGAGCCGTATCAGCGTTTCGCGGGGGAGCCGGGGGAGCAGTGGACGATGTTCCTGCTCGACCCCGCCGGGAACGCCTTGGAGTTCAAGGCGTTCCGCGACGAGGCCCAGCTGTTCGCTAAGTAGCGGGGACCACCCCCAGGGCCTTCAGCTCGCTCTGGGACAGCACCCGCTGGTAGATCTGCGCCTCGCCGATGTCGCCGGCGAAGTAGCTCCAGGTCGAGGGACCGTCGCCCTTCGAGACGTCGACTCGTGCGGCGCCGAACTGCATGTCGGTGTGGTAGCCGACGTTCAGCCCCTGGACGCCACTGGCGCTGGCGACCGTCGAGCAGCCGCTGACGTACAGCTGGTTGTGGAAGGTCGTGCCGACCGCGTCGACCGAGCTGGTGATGGCGATGGTGTGCCACTGGCCGTCGGCGATGGCGCAGTCCGAGTTGAGCGGGAGGTTCATCAGGTAGCTGTTCACCTTGCCGCCCACGACGCTGATCGCCGACACCGCCGAGGTGGCGCCGCCGATGTAGGGATACTGGCGGGATACCGGAAACGCGCCGCTCTGCTCGCCGAGCACCGGGCCGCCCGCGCCGCCGACCGGCACCCGCACCCGGACCGTGACGGTTTCCGGCGCGTCCACGGTGAGGCTCTTCCTGGCGATGACCGGCAGCGTCCCGCCTTCCTCCTTCTCGTCGCCGGTGAAATGCAGTCCGCCGCCGCCGGCCGCCTGCGTGCTGTGCGCGGTGGTCAGGTCGTGCTCGGCGGCGCTGTCCAGGAAGGTGGTGCTGCCGGCGGGCTCATCGAACCTCCAGTCCGCGAAGACCGGCGACAGCGGCTTCGGCGTCGCGAGCGTCCTGGCGTCGTCGGCGGTCAGCAGGCTGGTGTAGACGCGGACATCGTCCAATGCGCCGTTGAGGGGCAGGTAACCGCCGTCGGTGGCGGGCCAGGGGGCGGTGGAGGCTCCGGTGTATCCGTCGCCGAGCACGGTCACCGACTGGTTTGCGGGTGTGCAGTCCGTGTGCGTCGGCGATGCGCCGTCGACATACAGGGCAGTGTCGTTGTCCGTGTCCTTGTGGGTGCGGGTCAACACGACGTTGTGCCAGGCGTTGTCGGTGACCTGCACGGTCGAGACCGCGCCGGGGCATGACGGGCTGGTGCCGCCGCCGTGCACATACCTGCTTTTGTCCACGTACAAAAGGGGAACGGCGGCCGTCGGTGGGTGGCCCGACCGGTTGGGGTCGGTCACCGCCATGCCGTCGTTCTGAGTGCTGAGCAGGACTCCCGCCGCGGCCGTGCGGAACCACAGCGACACCGAGGTGGGAGTCGAGCCGGTGAACACGTTGTCGGCGTCGACTCCGTTGGTGTTCTTGGTGAACTGGACGTACTGCTCGCCGTTGAAGGTCATCGCGCCGTTGCGGGGACCGTCCGGGATCTCCGCCGGGACTTTGGACTGGGCGGCCTGGCTGCCCCAATGGTTGTTGCCGGTGCTGTCGGCGACGTAGCCGAAGTTGCTCCGCTGGGCGTCGAGCTTCCACCACGCCTTCAGGTCCAGCGTCGTGCTGACGCCGTCCCAGTGGAAGTCGCCGGCGGTGCTGCCGGTGTCCGGATCGCTGCCGTAGCGCTGCACCGTGCCGTTGCTGAAGACGAAGCGCTGGTTGGTCTCGTCGCCGTCGTCCTCGGTGTAGACGAAATGCCGGCCATCACTGGTGGTGTGGGCGGTCATCGACAGGCCGTTGTCGATCTCGCCGGTGCCCTGCCGCGGCGACGTGATGGCGGCGTGCCCGACCGGCAGGCCGTCCCAGGTGCGCATGGTGATCTCTTGGCCCTTGTAGGTGTAGCCGGTGGTGTAGAGGTAGCCGCCCTGGGAGTCGAGGGCCATGGCGCCGATGGTGTCCCGGGCCTGGAGGAACTTGCCGTCGAGCGGCGAGTGCCCGGGGATCACGAACGTTTTCTTCTTGGCGTCCTCTGGGTCATTGGCGGTCAGGTCCGTGACGGCGATGGCGTTGCCGGCGTAGTTGCCGTTCTGGTTGAAGCTGCCGTTGTCCACTTCGGAGTAGATGTACTTGCTGCCGGCGGTGTGCCGGATCTGCTGGCCTTTCGGAGATCCGAAGCTGGTTGGCGGATCGAACTCGTGCAAGCCGTTGGCCGGCAGGGTGAAGCGGGCGAGGTTGTACAGGGCGGTGCCGGTGGGTTCCATCGGCAGCGTGCCGATGCCGACGGTGAGCTTGGCGTTGCCGGCCTGATCCTCGACCCGGTGACCGGCCTCGGCGAACCACAGGGCGCCGTCGGCGTCGACCCAGACCGACGGATTGCCGAAGAGAAAGCCGTCGAAGTTGGTATAGGTCACCGTGTCGCCGGGCTTGATGCCGTCCCGGTCGGTGACCAGTGAGAGGTGGCGGCCTTCGTGTCCTATCTGGGAGCTGGGCACGCCGTTGGCCAGCATCGTGAGCTGCGCCACCTTCGTCACGCCGCGGCCGCCGTCGTCGCCGAGCCGGTACACGACGATGCCGTTGTCGAAGACGTACAGGTACCTCTTGTCGCCGACCGTGCGGATCAGCGACATGTAGGTGTTGACGGGCCCGCCCGGGTTCCAGTTGGCGGCCAGTCGCCACGAGCCGTCGTTGTCGGTCGTGAACTCGAAGCCGCTGCTGGACAGCGTGCCGTTGTCGACGTCGGGGGCCGGGTTGAACACGCCCGCGAACCGCTCGTCCCGGGCCTGGCCGGTGGTGGTGTCGAAGAACAGCGTGCGCTCGTTCCAGATGTCGGTGACCGCGAGGGTGGTTCCGTCCGGGGAGACCGCGATCGACGCGTCCTTGGTCATGGCGGACAGGCCGTCCAGCTGCCAGCCGAAGTGGCTGTCGTCGACCGGACCGGGGCCGTCCATCAGGCCGAGGTGGTCGAACTGGGTGGCCTTGGTGTCGCGCGGGGTGGCCGACACGTCGAACGCGCGGATCTTGCCGGTGCCGGCGTCGGAGACGTACAGCAGGGAACGGCCGTTGCTCCGGTCCCAGGTCACCCCGTACGGCTCGATGAGGCCGTCGGTGATCGTCGCCCCGGCGGTGAAGTGGCCCGCGTTGTCCATTGTGTACTGCTGCACCGTGTTGCCGACCACGATCCAGTAGACGCCGTTGCCGTCGGTCGTGATGGCGTGCGGCGCACCGTCCAGTCGCAGCGACGACTGTCCATTGAGGACCGAAGCGGGCAGGCCGGTGTTCTTGTCGTAGGCCAGCAGGCTTGTGGTGGCGTCGTCGGACACCAGCAGGTATTTCTGGTCGACGGCCATGCCGCTGATCACGGGTTGGCCGAAGGTCCACTGACTCTTCACGATGATGTGCGGCACGCTGGCCGAGAACGGGGCGTCCGTGCCCGCGGCCGTGTTCGCGTCGAGGGCGTGGACATTGGTGCGGTAGATGACCAACTGGTTCGGGGTGGCCCCGTCCAGGCGGGCCGCCACGTACACGTGGTCGTTGTCGGCCGCGACCGCGTAGCCCCGGTGGTTGGTGCCGCCGGGCGTGAGCCACTCGCGGTTGCCGTTGTCGATCGTGCCCGGCGGATACTTCCGCAGCGCGTCCCACTCCTCCGACTGGGAGTCGGTGAACAGGTCGCCCGCGGGGTCGTAGGCGACGGCCGAGACCTGGCTCGGGGTCTCGGTGGCCATCATCGGCTTGTTGCCCACCAGCACGCCGGGGTCGCCGACCGGCCGGTCGTAGGCGCCGGTCACGGTGCTCACCGCGGCCCGCCAGCTGTAGTTGCCCGGCAGCGTGTCGTCGCCGTTGTCGTCCTTGCCGTCCCAGCTGACCGTGTACTGGCCGGTGCGTTGGCTCAGCGCGCTCAGCTGGCGGACCACGTTGCCGGCCTCGTCGTAGATCGAGACGGACAGCTGTTGGCCGGCCTGCACCGGCACCGTGCCCAACACCGTGGCGGCCGCGGCCGTGACCGGGGTGGCCAGGGCGGCCACCACCATGGTCGCGCTCAGTAAAGCTAAACGTGCACGCATCTCGCTCCCGTTGTCGATCGTGCTCGGGGGATCAGGCAACGATCGCGGCAACGGGACGGGCAACGCCCTCTTCTGCCCGAAGAGGCGGCGTTGTCGGCCCTCTTCGGGTTATCCGCTTTCCTCCGCGCGCCGGACCATGTCGGCGATCAGCGCGCTGGCGGTGTTCTTGGGCCGCATCTCGGCCACCGACAGGGAGGTGTTGGTGCGCTGGATGCCGGCGATCTGCCAGACCCGGTTGATCAGCAGCTCGCGCAGGTGGGTGTGGTCGCGCACGCGCACCCGCACCAGCATGTCGACCCCGCCGGTGACGATCATGACCTCCTCCACCTCCGGCAGCAGGGCCAGCTCGGTCATGATCGAGCCCTGCTCGAAGCCCTCGGCGGCGGTGACGGTCAGGTAGGCGATGGTGGGGTAGCCCATGGCGCTCCAGTTGAGCCGCACCCCGTAGCCCTCGATCACGCCCTGCCGGTGCAGCCGGGCGATCCGGTCGGCCACCGCCGGGGCGGACATGCCCAGCTCGCGGGCCAGGCTGCGCTGCGAGATCCGGGCGTCCTGGCTCAGCAGCAGCAACAGCTGGAGGTCGACGGCGTCCAGCTGGGCCGGCTCCACGGGCGGGGCCGCGTGCTCG
Source organism: Kutzneria sp. NPDC052558 (assembly GCF_044547355.1). Taxonomy (NCBI): domain Bacteria; kingdom Bacillati; phylum Actinomycetota; class Actinomycetes; order Pseudonocardiales; family Pseudonocardiaceae; genus Kutzneria; species Kutzneria sp. NPDC052558. The sequence goes on along the minus strand of NZ_JBIUAG010000009.1, from coordinate 312,178 downwards.
CCGATGCCGCCGAGCGGCTTCACCCACTCCATCGTCACTCTCCGTCACGTGATCGGTGTCTGGACGCCTGGTCACGTCGTATGTAAGGTCGAGCCCAGAACTCTCCTGGCAAACGTAAGTCGCTGTCAAGGTGGGGGGTGGCATGTGATCGACTGGAACGAGCGCCTGGCCCGTCGGGCCCGCTCCGCGCCCGACCTCATGGGCGGCATCCTGGCCCTGGCCGGAGCCCGAGATCTGATCAACTTCACCGGGGGATTCCCGGATCACGCCCTGTTCGCCACGGACGTCGTCGGCGACATCGCCCGCAAGCTGATCGAGACCGACGCCGCGGTGGCGTTGCAGTACTCGCCGAGCGAGGGCATCGCCAGCACCCGCGAGGCCCTGGCCGACCGGCTGGCGGCGACCGACGGCCGGCGTCCCGCCGACGGCGAGCTGATGGTGACCAGCGGCGGCATCGACGCCATCACCCTGATCGCCAAGACCATGCTCGACGCCGGCGACGTGGTCGTCGTCGAGGAGCCCAGCTATCTCGGCGCGGTCTCCGGCTTCATGGCCTTCGACCCGGTGCTGCGCGGCGTCCCGCTGGACGAGGACGGCCTCGACGTCGACGCCTTCGGCGCGCTGCTGGCCGCGCTGCCGGCATCGCCGAAGCTCGTCTACGTCATCCCCGACTTCCAGAACCCCAGCGGCCGCACCATGTCCGTGCCGCGGCGGGTCGCGCTGGTCGAGCTGTGCCGGCGGCACGGCATCCTGATCGTCGAGGACGTGGCGTACAGCCAGCTCGGCTTCGACGACGAGCCGCGGCCCAGCCTGTGGTCGCTCGGGCCGGACGTGGTCGTGCAGATCGGCACCTTCTCCAAGGTGTTCTTCCCCGGCGTGCGGCTGGGCTGGGCCGTCGGGCCGGCCTCGGTGGTCGCGCGACTGTGCGTGGCCAAGCAGAACTCCGACCAGTGCGCCGGCGCGCTCGGGCAGCGGATGCTGGAGGAGTACCTGCGGGCCGGGCACCTCGACTCGCACCTGCCGCTCGCCCGCTCGCTGTACCGGGACCGGGCCGCCGCGCTCGTCGGCGCGCTGGAGCGGCACTTCGACGGGCTGGCCACGTGGACCGTGCCGCGCGGCGGGTTCTTCAGCTGGCTGCGGGTTCCCGGCGTGGACACCGTGGCGCTGGCCGACGTGGCTCGGGCGAGCAAGGTCGCCTTCGTGCCCGGCGCCGGCTTCTTCGCCGAGAGCCGCGACACCGAGCACCTTCGGCTGTCCTACAGTCGGATCACCGAGTCCGACATCGAGCAGGGCGTCGCGCGGCTGGCCGCCGCCGTCCGGTCCCTGCGGGAGAGGCGGGCGTCATGACCACCAGCGCGGAGCACTTCAGCACCGAGGGCGGCGGCACGCCGACCGCCTCCGGCCGGTTCGTCGACGTCGAGGCCGTCGGGGCCATGACCCTGGTGCCCGGCTTGGACTTCCGGCCCGTGCTGGGGGAGAGCATGCTGCTCAACTTCGCCTCGTACGAGCCGCACACCGAGGCCCCCGTGCACAGCCATGCCGAGGAGCAGATCGTCATCGTCACCGAGGGCGAGTTCGAGTTCACCATCGACGGCGTCACCCGGACCATGCGGGCCGGCGACGTCGCCGTCGTGCCGCCGTGGGTTCCGCATGGCGCCCGGACGCTCGACACCACGTGCAAGGAGATCGACGTGTTCACCCCGCCCGGTCGACCCTCGTCGACTACGCCGCCACCCAGGTCGAGCCGTCGACGGTCGAGGACTGACATGGATCTCGGGCTGGCCGGCCGCCGGGCGCTCGTCACCGGCGGCTCCAAGGGAATCGGGCTCGCCGTCGCCGGCTCCCGCGCCGGCTACATCACCGGCGCCGTCATCGACGTGGCCGGCGGCATGGGCAAATATGTGTGACTGCACCGCATAGCACCCGATTGTCCGCACCGTCGTGCGATCTTGCCCGGGCCGTGACACGACCAGCCCGGCGGCGTTGAGTTGATCTCGCCGCCGGGCTTTCGCCTGGCTGGACGGGGGACCGGCTCGGCGCGCCATGGCGGGGATGCCTTGCTGCACAAGGTCAATTCGCGGACGGGGCTGGTGGCGGCCGACTACCTGGCGCTGGCCGGATGGGGGCGGCGGACCCGGATGGCGGATTGACGCCCGGGGGTATGTCCGCCGGTGGCGGGAGTTTCATCCGAAATGCCACTGGGCTGCCTCTTCGGGCGCTACCGTCGAAGGCGGCCACCTGGGGGAGCGCACGTAGGCCAAACTTCTCACTACCACTGCAATTGAAGGGGGCTGCTGTGGACATGAGTGACGGTGACACGTGATGTTGGGACTGGATTTCTACTCCCCGAGGCTGAGCGGTGCGGCGATCCGGGCCGCCGGTTACGGGTTCGTGGCGCGCTACGTGGAGAACGGGTACCAGGGCCGGGCCAACATCAACGCGGCCGAGGTGCGGGACCTGCGGGCCAACGGGGTCGCGATCGTGCTGGTGTGGGAGAAGCAGAAGGACGACAAGGATCATCGGGCGGCGCTGGGCTACAACGCCGGCGTCGAGGATGCGCGGGCGGCGGACGCCCAGGCCCGGGCGGTGGGGTTGCCCGGTTGGCCGATCTACTTCTGTGTCGACTTCGAATTGCTTGACCGTGCGCCGAATTCGTCGGATCCGCGGGCGAAGATGGGGCCGGTCGCGGATTACCTGGCGGGCGCGGCGACCGTGGTCGGTCATGCCCGGATGGGCGTGTACGGCGGCTACAACACGGTGAAGTGGGCGCTGGACGCGAACCTGGTGACCTACGCGTGGCAGTCGTACGCCTGGTCGAACTTCGGCAAGAACCAGGACCCGCGGATTCACCTGTACCAGCGCGGTGGCCAGATCACCGTGAACGGCACGACGTGTGACGTCGACGAGCAACGGAAGAGCGATTTCGGCCAACAGGACCGGCCGGGAGTGGTGGGAGGAAACGACATGGCTGTGTTCCTGAAGAACCTGGAAGACAACACCCAGTACGCCACCCAGGACGGCCCGTTCGTCAGCGGGGTCCGGGAGTCGGTGGGGCAGGCGACGCTGAAGGCGTGGCCGGGCGCGAGCTGCGAGATCGGCCTGAACAACCAGGAGTTCACCGACCGGGTGAACAAGAGCAAGGCGCTGGAGGGCTTGGCTGCCGTGATCTCGGGGCTGCCGGCCCAGTTGGCGAAGTCGATCCCGGTGGGCACCGGTTCGCTGACCGCCGACCAGTTGTCGGCCGCCGTGGCCGAGGGCGTGCGGCAGGCGCTGGACGGCATGAGCCAGACGACGGTGTTGCACGAGAAGTCCAACAGCGCGGGCTGAACACGGTCACCGGGGCGTGCCTGGCCGGGCGCGCCCCGGTGAACCAGAATGGCGCCATGTCCGAGCACGATGACCAGGATTCGGTGGACCTCAGCCGCCCCAATCCGGCCCGCATGTACGACTACTACCTGGGCGGCGCCCACAATTTCGCCGTCGACCGCGAGGCCGCCGACCGCGTCCTGGCGATCTTGCCCGAGACCCGCGAGTTCGCCATGCGCAACCGCGAGTTCCTGCAACGGGTGGTGCGCTTCCTGGCCGCCGAGGCCGGCATCACGCAGTTCCTCGATCTGGGCTCGGGCATTCCCACGGTCGGCAACGTGCATGAGGTCGCCCAGTCCGTGCGCCCCGACAACCGTGTCGTCTACGTGGATCACGAGCCGGTCGCCGTCGCCCAGTCGCAGCGCCTGCTGGCCGGCAACCCGTACGCCACCGTCGTGCACGCCGACGTCCGCGCCCACGACACGGTGCTCAATCACCCGGAAACCCGGCGCCTGCTGGACCTTTCCCAGCCGCTGGCCGTCCTGATGCTCCAGGTGCTGCCGTTCATCCCGGACGCCGACGACCCGTCCCGCATGATCGCCGCCTACCGTGACGCCTGCGTTTCCGGCAGTTTTCTGGCCGTGGCCCACAGCTTGTCGTTCGACTACTGGCCGGGCGCGGTGGCCGAGGCCGTGGAGATGTACACCAAAAGCACGCATCCCCTGAACCTGCGCACCCCCGACCAGGTCGCCGCTTTCTTCGCCGGCTACGACCTCGTCGATCCCGGTGTGGTGTTCACCGCCGTGTGGCGTCCCGACAGGCCCGTCGGCGACGACGAGGCCATCGGCAGCCGTGCCGTGGCCGGCCTGGGCCTGCTGCCTTAGGCCGGTCATCGCTCGATCTACCCGTGCCAGTTGAGGATGCGGGACGACACCCGATCCGGCGCCTCGATCTGGGGCAGGTGACCGAGCCCCGGCAGCACATCAACCGTCCACTGTGGAAAGCGACGAGCGGCCTCCCGCGCCGACCCGACGGACACGAGCCGGTCCTGCTGCCCGTGCACCAACAGCACCGGCGCGGTGATGTCGTGCAGGGCGGCCCACGCGGTGCGGCGGCGGCCGTTGATGGTGAGCAGGGATCGAGCCGAAGCGAGGAAGGCGTCGTGGGCGCCGGGGATCTCGTCGCGAAGCGTGATGAGGTCGACCAACGCCTCGATGAGGTCGGGGTGCACACGGGAAGGGTCGACGCAGCACCGAAGAAACGTCTCCCGCACCTGCCGGCGGGGTGTGCGCAGGCGGTTGGCGGCGAGCACGGCCCGGCCCAGCGGCAGGAACAGCCGGCCGAAGATCATGGTGGCGGCGACGTCCAGCCGCGAGCGCGGCACCAGCGGCAGCGCCGGGTCGATCAGCACGAGCTTGGCGACCGCCGACGGATACGCGGCGGCGAGCCGGGCGGAGATGAGCCCGCCCATGGAGTTGCCGACGAGCACGGCGGGCCCGCCGGTCACCTGCTCGATGAAGGCGTGGACGAGTTCGGTGTTGGCCTCGATGGTCGACACGCGTTCGTCGGGCCGAGTCAGGCCGTAGCCGATGAGGTCGAGCGCGGTCACCCGGAACCGGCCGGTCAGCCGAGGGGCGAGCACGCTCCAGTCCAGATGCGAGCCGCCGAGCCCGTGCACGAGCACCATGGGCGGCCCGTCGGCGGGCCCGCCGAAGTCGACATAGTGCACGGGGCCGCCGAGGTCGGCGTGCCGGCTCGTCCCGCCCCAGCGGGCCAGCGAGGACGTCATGCACCCAGGATACGGACTGTGCTGTTCCGGTACGTGAACGCGATATCGGCAGGTCGGCGGGTTCCGCTGGATCGATCACGCCGATAGCCTGGAAAGCGGTTCCCAGCGAGGTCAGCGGCGTGAGATCGGCGGTCGGCGATGATGCGGAAAGTGCTCTGCCTGACGGTGTCCGTGCTGGCAGCGGCCCTGTTCGCGCCGACGGCGAGCGCCGTGCCGCAAGCACCCCCGCCAGTCAGGATCGTGCCGCAGCCGTCGTCCCTGGTGACGTTGCCGGGGCAGACATACACCCTGCGCCCGACGACCCGGATCGTGGCGAAGGCCGGCGCGGCGCAGACGGGGGAGTACCTGGCGGGCCTGCTCCGGCCGTCGACGGGGTTCACGCTGCCGGTGACGAACACCACCAGGCCGGGGGACATCAGGCTGGACCTGACCGGCCCGTCGAGCCTGGGCGACGAGGGCTACCGGCTCACGGTGACGTCGACGGGCGTGGAGATCGCGGCGCACACGGCGGCGGGGCTGTTCTACGGCGTGCAGACGTTCCGCCAGCTGCTGCCGGCGAAAACCGAGGCCAAGACCGTCCAAAGTGGATCGTGGACGGCGCGGGGCGTGGCGGTCGCCGACACGCCCCGGTACGCCTGGCGGGGCGCGATGCTGGACGTGGCCCGGCACTTCTTCCCGGTGGCGCAGGTGGAGCAGTACCTGGACCTGATCTCCCTCTACAAGATGAACACGCTGCACCTGCACCTGAGCGACAACGACGGCTGGCGCATCGACATCACCGGCTGGCCCCGCCTGGCCCGCTACGGCGGCAGCACCGACGCCAGCCGCGGGCCGGGCGGTTTCTACACGCAGGACGACTACCGGGAAATCGTGCGCTACGCGGAGAGCCGGCACGTCACAATCATTCCGGAAATCGACAGCCCCGGGCATATCACCGCCGCGCAGGCCTCGTACGCGGAACTGAACTGCGACGGAGTGGCGCCGCCGCTGCTGAACCCGGGCTGGAGCTCGCTCTGCGTGCCGCTGGAGATCACCTACAAGTGGCTGGACGACGTGATCGGGCAGTTGGCCGCGTTGACCCCGGGCGACTACATCGATATCGGCGGCGACGAGGCGGTCAACACCAGCGCGGCCGACTACAAGCACTTCATCGATCGGGCCCAGCAGATTGTGTTGTCCCACGGCAAGAAACTGATCGGCTGGCACCAGATCGAGGCCGGCGACCTGACCGGCACGGCCACCGCCCAGTACTGGGGCACCGCCGGCTCGGCCGACGACGAGGCGCTGGCCCGGGTGGCCCAGCAGCGCGGCAACAAGCTGGTGCTCTCGCCGGCCGACCGGGCCTACCTGGACATGAAGTACGACGCGAGCACGCCGATCGGCCAGGACTGGGCCGGCTACACCAGCGTCAGCGACGCCTACGACTGGGATCCGGCGACGTTCGTGCCGGGCGTGGCCGGCGATGTCGCCGGCGTGGAGGCGCCGTTGTGGACCGACGTGTTCCCGACCTGGGCCGACGTCCAATACATGGCCTTCCCGCGGCTGCCCGGCATCGCGGAAATCGGCTGGTCGCCGGCCGGCACGCATTCGTGGGCCGATTATCGGACGCGATTGGGCGCGCAGGCGCAAAGGTGGGATGTCCTGGGGATTTCCTACTATCGCTCGCCCGAGGTGGACTGGGCCGACTGACCGGTTCAGCTATTTCCCGCACGACCTCAGGCCGGGTCGAATCGCGGCATACTGGCCCCAGGACCGAGTTCCCCACCCTGGAGCATGAATGCCGAGGAGAGAACGTCCGCTCGACACCGACGACGGGCCCGCTCGCTTCGCCGCCGGCCTGCGCGAGCTGCGGGCGAGGGCCGGCAACCCGCCCTACCGCGAACTCGGCCGCCGCGCCCACTACGCGGCCGGCACGCTGTCGGACGCCGCCGCCGGCCGGAAGCTGCCGAGCCTGGCGGTGACCCTGGCCTACGTGCAGGCCTGCGGCGGCGACGTGGCGGACTGGGAGCGGCGCTGGCGCGAGGCGGCGGCCGAGGTCGCGGTGCCGGAGCCGGAGTCCGACCAGGCCGAGGAGGCCTCGCCCTACGTGGGCCTGGCGGCGTTCGGCGCCGAGGACGCGGACCGGTTCTTCGGACGCGAACGACTGGTGGACCTGGTCGCCGGCCGGCTGGCCCAGCGCCGCCTGGTCGGGGTGTTCGGCGCGTCAGGGGCCGGCAAGTCCTCGCTGCTGCGGGCCGGTCTCATTCCGCGGCTGCGGGCCGAGGAGCCGGACCGACGCATCCTCCTGTTCGCCCCCGGCGCGCATCCGATGCGGGAACTCGAGTCCCTCTCCGACGACGACGATCCGATCATCGTCGTCGACCAGTTCGAGGAGGTCTTCACGCTGTGCGAGGACCTCGACGAGCGGACCAAGTTCATCGACACCCTGCTGGCCGCCGCGCAGCAGCGCTGTCTGGTGGTGTTGGGCGTGCGGGCCGATTTCTACGGTCACTGCACCGCCCACGCCGAGCTGGTCGAGGCCCTGCGCGACGCCCAGATCGCGGTCGGCCCGATGACCGTGGACGAGCTGCGGCAGGCGATCACCCAGCCGGCGCTGAGCGTCGGCTGCACGGTCGAGGGCGCGTTGCTGGCCGAGCTCGTCGTGCACACGCACGGCCAGGTGGGCGTGCTCCCGCTGCTCTCGCACGCGCTGCGCGAGACCTGGCGCCGCCGCCGCGGCAACACCCTCACGCTCACCGCTTTCCGGGCCACCGGCGGCATCGAGGGCGCGCTCGCCCACACGGCCGAGGCCCTGCACGCCGAACTCCTTCCACACCAACAGGATCTGCTGCGCGAGCTGTTCCTGCGGCTCACCGGCGTCGAGGACACCAAGCGCCGCATGGCCCGTGACGACCTCGGCGACTACGAGGAGCTCATCGACCGCCTCGTGGACCGGCGGCTGCTGACCGTCGACGGCGACACGGTGGAGATCACGCACGAGGCGCTGATCCGCTGCTGGCCCCGGCTGCGGGAGTGGCTGGCCGACAACCGCGAGGGGCAGCGGATCCACCGTCAGCTGGCCGAAGCCGCCGCCGGCTGGCAGGAGCTGGGACGCGAGAAGGGCGCCCTGTACCGGGGAACCCGGCTGGCGGTGGCCCGCGAGTGGGCCGCCACCGGCGCGTTGACCGCCCGTGAACGGGATTTCCTCGACGCCAGCCTCCGGGCCGCCGAGGAGGAGCAGAAGGTCAGCCACCGGCACACCACCCGGCTGCGGATCAGCGTGGTCACGTTGACACTGCTGCTGATCGTCGCCGCGACGGCGACGGGACTGGCCATCACCGCCCAGAATTCCGCCAACGAGCAGCGGGACATCGCCCTGTCGCAGAGCGTCGCCAGCCAGGCGGCCCAGCTCAGGGCGGCCAACCCGGCGCTCGCGGCCCAGCTGGCGCTGGCGGCGTACCGACTGCGGCCGACGGTCGAGGCCCGCTCCAGCCTGCTCGCCGCGTTCGCCACCCCGTACGCCACGAAGCTGTTGGGCCACACCGGAAACGTCTGGGCGGTGGCCTACAGCCCGGACAGCCACTACATCGCCAGCGGCGGCGAGGACAAGAAGGTCCGGATCTGGGACGTCAGCGGCGCGCAGCCGCAGGTGGCCGCCGACCTCACCGGCTACGGCCACGACGTCAACGCCATCGCCTTCACCCGCGACGGCAAGACGCTGGCCACCGGCTCCGACGACAACACCGTGCGGCTGTGGAACGTCACCGATCCCCGGCACCCGCAGGAGATCGGCACGGCCAAGGGACACACCGGCGGCGTCGACGCCGTGGCGATCAGCGAGGACGAGAAGCTGATGGCCACCGGCTCCGACGACAACACGATCCGCCTGTGGGACCTGTCCGACCGGTCCCGGCCGGTGACGATCGCCGTCATCGGGGGCCACACCGACCAGGTCAACTCGGTGGCCATCAGCCCGGACGGCCGCACGCTGGCCTCGGGCAGCTACGACGACACCGGACGGCTCTGGGACATCGGCGACCCGCGCGACCCGAAGGAGCTGCCCTCGCCGATCCGGCACGACAACGACATCCGGTCGGTCCGGTTCAGCCCCAATGGCGCGATGCTGGCCACCGCCGGCAACGACAACACCGCCCGCCTGTGGGACATGACCGATCCGCGCAACGTCCGCGAGCTGGCCGTGATCCCGCACGCCAACCAGGCCACCTCGGTCGCCTTCAGCCCCGACAGCCGGATACTGGCCATCGGCGGCGCCGACAACACCGTGCAGATCTGGGATCTCGCCGACCCGACGCGCCCGCAGCGGCTGGACGTGCTCACCGGGCACACCAACTTCGTGATCGCGCTGGCCTTCGCCCCCGACGGCCGGACCTTGGCCAGCGGCAGCTGGGACCGCAGCGTCCGGGTCTGGGACCTGGCGAGCCTGCCGCTGGGCGGGCACACCGACACCGTGAACGCGGTGGCCTTCGGCCAGCCTGGAACCCTCTACACCGCCGGCAAAGACGGCACGGTCCGGTCCTGGGACTCGCACCCCACCGGCGTTCCGACCTCGCGGCTGGTCTTCCCGAGCACCGGCAAGCCGATCCGCGCGGTGGTGGTCGGGCCGTCGGAGAAGGTCATCGCCAGCGCCGGCAACGACAACGCGACCCGGCTGTGGGACAAGGACGGCCGGCTGCTGTCGGCGCCGCCCGGCGGCACCACGATCGCGGTGGCCGACACCGTCTTCGCCACCGCGATCAGCCCGGACGGCCGCATCCTGGCCAGCACCGACAACGACCGGCTGGTGCAGCTGCGGGACATCAGCGACCCGACCGCGCCGCGCGACCTGAGCCGGCTCAACGGGCACACCAAAACGGTGCTGGGCATCGCTTTCAGCCCCGACGGCCGCACGCTGGCCACCGCCGGCGGCGACAACACCGTGCGCCTGTGGGACGTCAGCAACCCGGCGGCCGAGACGCCGCTGGCCACCATCGACGCCCACACCGACATGGTCTACTCGGTCGTCTTCAGCCCCGACGGCCGGACGCTGGCCAGCGGCAGCGGCGACACCACGGCCAAGCTGTGGGACGTCTCCGACCGTGCGCACCCGCGGCCGCTGGCCACCCTGGCCGGGCACACCGACATCGTGTTCGCCGCCGCGTTCAGCCCCGACGGCCGCACCCTGGCCACTGGCAGCGGCGACAGCACGATCCGCCTGTGGGACCTGGCCGACCCGAGCCGCCCCGCCCCGTACGCCGTGATCTCGGGTCACGCCAAGGGCGTGCTGGGCGTGGCGTTCAGCTCGGACGGGCAGACCCTGGCCAGCGCCGGCAACGACGACACCGCCCGGCTCTGGAGCACCGACCCGGACCAGGTCGCGCGGCAGGTGTGCGCCCGGGTCTACCCGGAGATCACGCCGGCCGAGTGGGCGCAGTACCTGCCCAACATCGACTACCAGCCCCCGTGTCGGGAATGAGCCGCAGCCGGGCGTCGACCTCGGCGTCCCGACCGATCCGGCGGCCGAGGTCGGCGTACTCGCGGGCCACCGCCAGGCGCTGCTCGGTCAGGGCCACGGCCGCGGGGTGATGGCGGAGCCGCTGGTCGAAGCCGACCAGCGGCGTGCCGCGCCAGCAGTCCAGGCTCGACGCGCACAGGTCGTACGCGCGGACGAGGTCGCCCATGCTCTGCGCGGCCGTGGCCCGGCCGGCCAGGGCCCGGAACTCCAGCACGTCCAGCTGGCCCCGCTCGACCTTGAGCAGGTAACCGCCCTTGCCGACCGCCAGCAGCGACAGGGTCGGGCCGAGCATCCGGCGCACCGCGTCGGCGTGCCCGCGCAGCAGCCGCCGGCTCGAGTTCGGCGGCTCGTCGCCCCACAGCACCTGCGTGATCTCGTCCCGGCCGACCTCCAGGTTCGGCTGGAGGGCGACGACCGCGAGCAGCGCCGCCGCCTTCGGCCGCAGGAACCCCAGTTCGCGCGTGCGGCCCAGCACCACCAGCGGCCCGAGCACGCCGATCTGCACCCGGTCGCCGGCCCGCGGCGGCGCGCCGTCCAGCACGCGCTGGATCTGCTGCCGCGACGCCATCCGCGGCGTGCTCACCTTCCCGTTCTCCCAGTAGCGCAGCGAGCGGACGCTCACCCCGGCCCGGACCGCCAGCTCCCGCTGCGTCAGGCCGGCCGTCTCCCGCTGCATCCGAAGTGATCTGCCGAACTGCCCATCGTCCACGATTTCGCTCCCCACCTAGTCCGACCAGGCCACTAGTAGCGGCCGGCGGCAAGTTCGGTGTCGGCGTCCGGTCGGCGAACGACAACCCGCGAACAGTCGCGGAACAACGCCGGGCAGGGCAGGGTTGGTCCGGACAGGTGACAGCCGGAAGGGGCGAACCTCGATGTCGAACACGTATCAGGCCGTGGAGTACTCGGAGCACGGCGACTCCTCGGTGCTGACCCTGGCCGAGCGGACGGCCCCGGAGCCGGGGCCCGGGCAGGTGCGGCTGGCCGTGCGGGCCGCCGGCGTCAACCCGTTCGACTGGAAAGTGCGCAAGGGGTTGTTCGGGCCGTCGATGCCCGGCTCGTTCCCGGCCGTGCCCGGCGTGGACGTGGCCGGCGTGGTCGAGGCCGTCGGGCCGGACGTCACCGCCTTCGCCGTCGGCGACGAGGTCCTCGGCGCCGCCTCGGGGTCGTACGCGGAGAAGGCCCTGGCCTCGGTCGGCGGCCTGGTGGCGAAGCCCGCCGAGCTGTCCTGGGCCGACGCCGCCGCCCTCAACACCGGCGTGACCACGGCGTATCGGGCGCTGGCGCTGCTCAACCTGGCCGCCGGCGAGACGCTGCTGATCGACGGCGCCGCCGGCACCGTCGGCTCCATCGCTGCCCAGGTGGCGATCGCCCGGGGCCTGCGGGTCATCGGCACCGCCAGCGCCCGCAACCACAAGTACCTGCGGTCGCTCGGCGTCCTTCCCGTGCTCTACGGGGACGGCCTGATCGACGCCGTCGACGCCCTCGGCCAGATCGACGCCGCCCTCGACGCCTCCGGGCGGGGCGGGCTGCCGGCGCTGATCGAGCTCACCGGCGGCACCGAGCGCGTGATCACCATCGCCGACGGCGACGCGGCCTCGCTGGGCGTGCGGTTCACCGCCGGCAGCCCCGACGAGCAGGTGCCCGGCGCCCTGGCCGAAGGCGTGGCCCTGGCCGCCGCCGGCAAGCTGAAGCTGCCCGTCGCCACGTATCCGCTGGACGAGGCGGCCGAGGCCATGGACGAGAGCGAGGAGGGCCACGTCCGCGGCAAGCTGGTGCTACTCGTCTAGGCCAACAGCCCCCCACCGCCCTGACAGCCCGCCCGCCCAACGCCAGGAGTGTCTCACCGGGGGGTGTGGTGAGACACTCCGCTTATGATCAGTTCGCGTCAGCTGGAGTACTTCCAGGCAGTGGCCCGGGAGCTGCACTTCACCCGGGCCGCCGAGGCGCTGCGGATCGCCCAGCCGGCGCTGTCCCAGCAGATCCGCAAGCTGGAGCGGCAGCTGGGGCTGGACCTGTTCGAGCGCAACAACCACAAGGTCGCCCTGACCCCGGCCGGCGCGGCGCTGCTGCGGCACACCGAGCGGATCCTGTCCGACCTGGTCGCGGTGGAGCAGGAGATGCTGGGCTGGGCCGGCGGGGTGCGGGGCCGGATCCGGCTGGGCCTGGCCCGAGGGCTGACCGCCCGGCTGGCCCGGGTGTTCGCGGCGTTCTCCGGCACGTACCCGGCGGTCGAGGTGGAGCTCCAGGAGCAGAACACCACCGAGATGCTGGCCGGCCTGCAGGCGGGCCGGCTGGACGTGGTGACCCTGGCGGCCCCGCCGCCGCCCGGCGACCGCAGCCTGCTCTCGCATCCGCTCGGCGCGGAGCCGTTGGTGCTGGTCACGGGGGTGAACACGGCGCTGGCCGGGCAGAGCCGGCTGACGGTGGCCGAGCTGGACGGGGTGGACCTGATCAAGTACCCGCCGGGCTCGGCGGTGGGGGAGATCATCGCCGGGGCGCTGGCCGCGGCCGGCGCGCAGCCGCGGGTGCGGTTCGAGACCCGCGACTACAGCACGGCGCGGACGCTGGTGAACGTCGGCCTGGCGGCGGCGATCATGCCTCGGTCGGTGGCCCGCGCCGCCGGCCCGGCCGTGCACGTGGTGGAGCTGTCCCCGGAGCCGGTGTGGACGCCGGCCCTGGCCTGGTCGGCGCATCGCCGTCCGACGCCGGCGCTGGCCACGCTGATCGACTTCATGGTCGGCCATCCCGACCTCGCCGTCGACGGTGATATCTCAGAGGTCTGACCATCAGCGTCATCAGGTCTTGGACGTATGGCCGAACGGTGGACGACAGTGACGGCATGACCTCGTTGGCCGAAGCACGCGTCCGTGGCCTGGCCCAGCGGCTCGCCCTGGACACCGGCTGGCCCCGGCGGCTCGCCGCGGACGCAGAACCGCCGGCCCACACCCACCGGATCCGGCTGACTGACCACGACACGATCGTGGCCCAGCGCGGCGACACCGGGCCGGCGGTGCTGCTGGTGCACGCCCTCGGCCTGGACTGGCGGATGTGGGCGCCGGTGATGGACGTGCTGGCCGACGGCCGCCGCGTCTACGCCTACGACGTGCGGGGTCACGGGGTGGCGGCCGGGTCGCCGAGCCCGTACACGATGGCCGACACGGCCCGCGACCTCATCGGTGTGCTGGACGCGATCGGCGTGCAGCGAGCCCACGTCGTCGGGCTGTCGTTCGGCGGCGGCATCGCGCAGACCGCCGCCGTGGCCGCGCCGGAGCGGTTCGCGTCGCTGTCGCTGCTGGCCACCACGGACTTCCCGTTCGACGCCTTCGAGGGGCGGGCGTCGTCCGGGGAGACCGAGGGCATGGCGGCACAGGTGGCCCCGTCGCTGACGCGGTGGTTCACCGCCGACGCGCTGGCCGTGAACGGGGACAGCGTCCGGTACGCCCGGGAACGCGTGCTGGGCGGCGACTCCAGGGACTGGGCCGCCGCCTGGCGCGCGTTCAAGGGCCTTGACGTGCAAGGGAAACTGGCCGGCCTGGGCCTGCCGACGCTGGTGCTGGCCGGCGCGGCCGACGTCTCCACCACGCCGGAGATCATGCGCGGCATCGCGTCGAGGATCCCCGACGCCCGCTACCGGGAACTGCCCGGCACGCCGCACATGCAGACGCTGGAGCGGCCCGAGCTCGTCGCCGAGGCGCTGGCGGAGTTCCTGGCGTGAGGGCCGCCTGGTACGGCCGCCCCGGGGCCGCCGACGACGTCCTGGTGGTGGGGGAGTTCCCCGAACCGGAGCCGGGCATCGGGGAGGTGCGGGTCCGGCTGCGGGCCACCGGCGTCAATCCGGCCGACGTGAAGCGGCGGGCCGGCGCCGGCGAGCGGGCCATGCTCGGGCCGCGGGTGGTGCCCGGCGACGACGGGGCCGGCGTGATCGACCGGGTCGGGCCGAGGGTGCCGGCGGAGCGGCTGGGCAGCCGGGTCTGGGTGCATTCCGCCAACCACGGCCGGGCGCTGGGCACCTCCGCCGAGTACGTGGTGGTGCCGGCCGACCGGGCGCTGCCGCTGCCGGACAACGTCTCCTTCGAGGTGGGCGCGTGCCTGGGCGTGCCGGCGCTGACGGCACATCGGGCAGTTTTCGCCGACGGTCCGGTCGCCGGCAAGACCGTGCTGGTGACCGGCGGGGCGGGCGCGGTCGGCCACTACGCCATCGAGTTGGCCAAGCATGGCGGGGCCACGGTGCTGGCCACCGCCAGCTCCCCGGACAAGCAGAAGTCCGCGCTGGCGGCCGGGGCCGACCACGTTGTCGACTACCGCTCGGACGACGCCGTCGCCGAGATCCTCGAGCTGGCCGGCGGCGGCGTGCAGCGGATCGTGGATGTCGCGTTCGGGGCGAATCTTCCGTTGACAGCGGCCGTGATCTCGGCGAACGGGACGATCGCCGCCTACGGCTCGGACGCCGTCGCCGAGCCGGCGCTGCCGTTCTACCCGCTGATGCGCAAGGGGGTGACGATCCGGACCGTGCAGGTGTTCACGATGCCGCCGCCGGCCGTGCGGGCGGCCACCGAGCACGTCAACCGGCTGCTGGCCGACAACGTGCTCACGCATCCGGTCGCCGCCCGGTTTCCGCTGGCCGAGATCGCCGCCGCGCACCGGCTGGTGGAAAGTGGGGACGCGGTCGGCAAGGTGCTGCTCGCCGAGCGGTAAGTTAGGCGGAAGCATGGTTCCGATTCGCGACTGGAGTGACCTCATGCGCAAGGAAACGGTGAACGTGCCGACCGAGGACGGCGTCGCCGAGGCCTACCTGGTGGTGCCGGACGGCGGCGGTCCCGGGGTGATCCTGTTCATGGACGCCTTCGGCCTGCGGCCGCGGCTGCGGGAGATGGCCGACATCATCGCCGCCCGCGGCTACGCCGTGCTGGCGCCCAACCTGCTCTACCGCGGCGGCAAGCTGGAGATCGACACGGCCGACCTGGCCGACGCCGGCAAGCGGGAGGCCCTGTTCGGCCGGATCATGCCGCTGGTCGGCGCGCTCGACGCCGCGGCCATCACCCGCGACGCCACCAAGTACATCGACTTCCTGCACGCGCAGGACGGCGTCGAGGCCGGCCCGGTCGTGATCACCGGCTACTGCATGGGCGGCACCAGGGCCCTGGAGGTGATCGAGGCCCTGCCGGACCGGGTGAAGGCCATCGCCTCGTTCCACGGCGGCCGGCTGGCCACCGACGAGCCCACCAGCCCGCACCTGCGTGTCGGCAGCATCACCGGCGAGGTCTACTTCGGCCACGCCGACCACGACCACTCGATGACCGCCGACCAGATCAAGACGCTGGAGGCCGCGCTGGACGAGGCCGGCGTCACCTACCGCTCCGAGCTGTACGAGGGCGCGGAGCACGGCTTCACCATGTCCGACACCGCCGCCTACAACGCGGCCGGCGAGCAGCGCCACTGGGAGAACCTGTTCGCCCTGCTGGAGCGCACCCGCTGACCGGGGCTAGTGGTGGATCTCGCCGTGCAGGTGCGCGGCGAGATCCACCACGGTCGGCCGGTCGAACAGCAGGGTGGCCGGCAGGTCGAGGCCGGTGCGGGCGGCTAGGCGGGTGCGGGTCTCCACCACGGTCAGCGAGTCGAAACCCAGGTCGGAGAACGGTGTGTCGGCCGGCAGGCGCGTCGGGTCCTCATGCCCGAGCACCTCGGCCAGCTCGGTTCGGAGCAGGGCGGTCAGCTCGTCCAGCGAGGGCCTTCGCGGCCACCGGCGTGTCGAGGTCGCCCGCACGCCGGCGACGGCCGGGATTTCCGGTGCGCCGCCGTCGAAACGGACCGGGATGAGCACCGGCTCGGCCGAGCCGATGGCGGCGTCGAACAGGGCCAGGCCCTGCTCGGGGGTGAGGCCGGTGATGCCGGCGGCGGTGATGCGGCGGCGGGCCTGGGCGGAGAGCTGGCCGCCGAGGCCGACATCCCAGAGGCCCCAGGCCATCGAGACCGCCGGCCGGCCACGGGCCCGCCGGTGCGCGGCGAGGGCGTCGAGGTAGCGGTTGGCCGCCGCGTAGTTGGCCTGCCCGGCCTTGCCGAAGACGCCGGCGACGGAGGAGAACAGCACGAACGCCGTCAGCGGCAGGTGTTCGGTCGCCTCGTGCAGGTTCCAGGCCCCGTCGGCCTTCGGCCGCAACACAGTGTCCATTGTGGACGCAGTTTGGGCCGCGAGCACGGTGTCATCGAGCACCGCCGCCGCGTGGATGACCGCTGTGACCGGCGGATCGCATTCCCGCACCAGTCTCGCCACGAACTCCCGGTCCGCCACATCACCGGCCACCACCCGGGCCGGCACGTCGACCTCGCCCGGACTTCGGCTCACCAGCACCAGATTCCGGACGCCGTGCTCGTTCACCAGGTGCCGGGCGATCAGCAGCCCGATCCCGCCGGCGCCCCCGGTGATCAACACCGTGCCCGCCGGGTCGATCGGCTTTGTGGTCGACGGCACCGCCCGGGTCACCCGCATCGCGTGCGGCACTCCGGCCCGAATGGCCAGCTGCGGTTCTCGGCTGCCGCCGACCACTGGCAACACCCGATCCAGTGGGAACTCGGAGTCCAGGTCGACCATCGTGACCCGTCCCGGGTATTCTGCCGCCGCCGACAATCCCAGCCCCCACACCGCCGCCGCAGCGAGGTTCGGATCCGCCGCCGTGGCGTTCCTCGTCACGAGCACCAGCCGACTGTCGGTCTGCTGCCACCGATGCAGTTCGTCCAGCGCCTTGCTGGTCAGCGTCCGGACGTCCCCGCCGGTGATCTCGACGAGCATGGTGTCCTCGACGGCCGGAGTGCGAGGAACTTCGGTCCAGTGTGGACGGTAGAGCATGGTCTGCTGGGCCGGCAGCGGCCGGGTGAGCATCGAGGCCACCACGGCGATCGGCTCCCCGGCATCGTCGAAGAGCTCGACCCGAACAGCGTCAGAACCCGTTGGCGTGCAGCGCACCCGGGCCCGGCGAACCGTCGCGTAGCGGTCCACACCGGCCCAGAGGAACGGCATCCGGGCGGCGCCCGGTCCCTCGGCCAGCGCGGCCGAGTGCATAGCGGCGTCGAGCAGGACGGGGAAGGCGTCGGCCTCGACCTCGGCGAAGATCTCGTCGCCGCGCCGCCACAACGCCGTCACGGCGCGGAAAGCCGGGCCGTAGCCGAGAAGGTCGTAGGCGATATCGACCGCGGCGGCGCCGGCTGGCGGCCATTCTCCTTGGTGTGAAACAGGTTTCGGGGTTAGGGAGCCGACGCGGCCGGTGGCGTGGCGGACCCACTCGTCGCCGGCGAGGGCGTAGATGTCGATCCGTCGGTCGTCGAGCACAACCTGGAGCTGGATCTCGTCCCGCACGCGCAGCGGCCGCTCGATGGTCAGCTCCTCGACGGCCGAGCCGGCCTGGAGGGCGACCTCGATGAACATTGTGCCCGGCACCAGGGATTCGCCGCCGATGAGGTGATCGTCGAGCCAGGGCTGGGCGCGCCGGCCGATCGACCCGCCGTGCGTGATCCGTGGCGAGTCCGGGGCCCGCAGCGCCGGCCCGAGCAGGGCGGCGGCCGGTCGATGGGGTTGCGGGTCAAGCCAGTAGCGCGTGCGCTGGAACGGATAGGTTGGCACGTCGGCCAATCGGGCGCCGCTGCCGCGGAAGACCGCCCGCCAGTCCACGGCGATGCCGGCGGTGTGCAGCGCGCCGACGGCGTTGAGCAGCCCCTCGCCCGACTGTGTCGTCGAGACCGCCGGCGCGGCTAGTCGGCTCAGCACGGCATCGGGCCCGATTTCCAGGTAGATCGAAGCGTCCACGGTGGACAGTGCGTCGGCGAACCGGACCGTGTCACGGGCGTGCCGCACCCAGTAGTCGGCGTCGATCTCCGACGCGCCCAGCGGAATCTCCGGCCGGTGATAGGTCAGTTTCTCGGCGACGGCCCGGAATTCGTCCAGCATCGGCTCGATCAGCGGCGAGTGGAAGGCGTGGCTGACGGTGAGCCGGGTGCTGCGGCGGAACCGGCCGGCGAGCGCCGTCACCGCGGCCTCCTCGCCGGACAGCACCAGCGAGCGCGGGCCGTTGATCGCCGCGATGGACACCGGCCCGGCCAGCAGCGGCGTCACCTCGGCCTCGGTCGCGTCCACGGCGATCATGGCTCCACCGGACGGCAACGCGGCCATCAGCCGTCCCCGCACCGCCACCAGGGTTCCCGCGTCGGCCAACGACATCACACCGGCGACGTGGGCGGCGGCGATCTCGCCGATCGAGTGCCCCACCAGGAAATCCGGCCGCACGCCCCACGATGCCAACAGTCGGCACAACGCCACCTCGAACGCGAACAGGGCGCCCTGGGCATGGTCGGTCCGGTCGAGTTGTCCGCCGGTGAACGCCGCCTCCCGCACGGTGTCGCCGACCGCCGCGCATGCCTCGTCGAAGGCCTCGGCGAACACCGGGAACAGCCGGGAGAGCTCCTGGCCCATGCCCGCTCGTTGGGCGCCCTGGCCGCTGAACAGGAATGCGACCTTGGCCCCGGCACTCACGGTCCGGCCGACAGTCGCGCCGTCGGCGATGGCCCGCAGCGCGGCGCGATCTCCGGCCATCGCGCGGTGATCCAACGCCGTGCGGGTCGCGAGGGTGAAGGAGACGTGTGTTGTGTCCTCAATGGACAGCAGGTCGGCGGCGATGGCCCGCAGCGCGGCCGGATCAGCGGCGCTGAGCAGCCACGGCACCGGCGGGAATTCCTTGCCCGGAGCCGGTTCCACAGCCGGCGGTTCCTCGATGATCACGTGCGCGTTGGTGCCGCCGATACCGAAGGACGACACGCCGGCCCGGCGGATCCGGCCCCCGGCCGGCCACGGCTGGGCCTCGGCCAGCAACGACACCGAGCCGGCCGTCCAATCGACGCGAGGCGTTGGATCATCGGCGTACAGCGAGGGCGGCAACTGTCCGTGCTGCAGGGCCTCGACCATCTTGATCACACCGGCGACCCCGGCGGCCGCCTGGGTGTGCCCGAAGTTCGACTTCACGGAACCGAGCCACAGTGGACGATCGCGTCGTTGGCCGTAGGTGGCGATCAGTGCCTCGGCCTCGATCGGATCGCCCAGCGGGGTGGCGGTGCCGTGCCCGTCGACGGCATCGACGTCCGAAGTGGACAGACCGGCGTCGGCCAGGGCCGTGCGGATCACCGCCCGTTGGGCCCGGCCGCTCGGCGCGGTCAGCCCGTTCGACGCCCCGTCCGAGTTCACGGCCGAGCCGCGCAGCAGCGCCAGCACCGGATGGCCGTTCCGCTCGGCGTCGGACAGCCGCTCCAGCAACAGGATTCCGACGCCCTCGGACCACGCGGTGCCGTCGGCGCCGGCCGCATAGGACCGACAGCGGCCGTCCGGCGACAGGCCGCGTTGCCGGCCGAAGGCCAGAAACGCGCGGGGAGTGGACATCACCGTCGCCCCGCCGGCCACCGCCAGCGAGCATTCGCCGGAACGCAGCGCCCGGGCCGCCCAGTGCAGGGCCACCAGCGACGACGAGCACGCGGTGTCGACGGTGACCGCTGGCCCGTTCAGGCCGTAGGTGTAGGAGATCCGCCCCGAGGCGACCGCGTGCGAAGAGCCGATGCCCAGCCGTGCCTCCAACTCGTGTGAATCGAACCGGCTGGCGTAGTCCTCGTTCATCACGCCGACGAACACGCCCGTGTCGCTGCCGCGCAGCGAGGCGGTGTCGATGCCGGCCCGCTCGAACAGCTCCCATGACGTCTCCAACAGCAGCCTCTGTTGCGGATCGGTGGCCAGCGCCTCGCGTGGCGAGATCCGGAACAGGCCCGCGTCGAATTCGGCGGCGTCGTACAGGAATCCGCCACGACGCGTGACGGAACCGCCGATGTGGTCGGGATCCGGGTCGTAGAGGTCAGGATCCCAGCCGCGGTCGGTGGGGAAGTCCCCGGTCGCGTCGACGCCGTCAGCCACCAGCCGCCAGAGGCCTTCGGGCGAACGGACCCCGCCCGGATAGCGGCAGGCCATGGCCACGATGGCGATCGGCTCATCGGCGACCGGCCGGCGACCCGCCGGCTCCGAATCCTGTTGCCCGGCACGGATGCGGTCGACCTCGGCGATCACCTCGCCCGGCGTCGGAAAGTCGTAGACCAGGGCATGCGGCAGCTCGACACCGGTCAGGTCGGCGATCCGGTGTCGCAATTGGACACTCGCCATCGACGTCAGCCCGAGCTCGACGAACGGGCGGTCGCGCCACCAGTCGCCGCCGTCGTGACCGCACAGCGCGACGATCTCGGCCCGCACCACGGCCGCGACATCGGACGCCGGCGTGAACAGCCGGCGCAGCGGTTTCCCCGATGCCGTACGGGGAATCGCCTCCGCCGACTCGAACGCCACCGGCACCTTGTGCGGGGACAGCCGCCGCAGGCAGAGTTGGCGCAGCTGCTCGGGATCGAAGCCGCCTTCGGCCGGCACGATGTGCGCCACCGGCACCTGGCCCAGCAGATCGTCCGGCCGCCCGACCACCAGCGCGTCCCGCACCGAGGGCGATTCCAGCAGCACGGCCTCGATCTCCAGCGGGTGCACGTTCTGCCCGCCGCAGATGATCATGTCGTCGATCCGGCCGCGCACGGTGAGCTTGCCGTCGGCCAACTCGCCGGCGTCGCCGGTGTGGTACCAACCGTCCACAACGGACGTTGTCGGCTGGTTGTGGTAGCAGAGCATCAAACCCGGGCTGCGGACCTGGATCTCGCCGTCCACGATCCGGACGTCCACGCCCGGCAGGGGAGTCAGGGCCTCCTCGCCCGGCCGCTGCACGGCGATCTTGCCGCCGGTCTCGGTGCTGCCGTAGCCGTCGAGCAACGGCACGTCGCCGAACAGCTTCCGCGCCGCGGCCCGCATCGCCGGGGTGGTCGCCGCCCCGGTGGACAGACACAGCCTCGGCGACCCGCCGTGGCGCAACTGGAGATACGTCGTCGGCACCCCGGCCAGCACCGAACCGGGATGCTCGGCCAGCAGCCGCCCCAGATCGCCGTCGGCGATGCGGATGTGCGCACCGAGCGTGATCGAACCGACGAACGCCAGTGACAGCGCGTAGGCGTGGTGCAGCGGCAGCGGCCACAGGATGGTGTCCTGTTCGGACAGTCCGAACGTGGTGGCGTAACAGGCCGCCGTTGACCACAACATCGCCCGCTGCGTGGTCAGCACACCCTTGGGCCGACCGGTCGTGCCGGATGTGTAGAGCAGCCAGGCCGGTTCGTCCACCCCGAGGTCGTCCCGCGGCGGCCCGAACGCCGGCCCCTCCTCCACGATCACCGTGCGCAAGTTCATGTGCCGGGCCAACTCGGCGTTGCGGGCCTCGGTCACGATGAGTGTCGCGCCCGAATCCCGGGCGATGTACGCCAGTTCCGCTTCCGTTGCCCGCACGCTCACCGGCACGGCGATCGCCGCGGACCGCAGCGTCGCCAGCAGGTACTCTGCGAACTCCACGCGGTTTCCGATGTGGAGCAGGACCCGTTCGCCTCGTTCGACGTCGAGGCGGCCGGTGTTGTGCGACAAATCCCCGTAGGTCACCGTGCGCCGGCCGTCGCTGAACGCCGGCCGGTCCGGATCGTGGCCACGCAACGAGGTCAACAGCGGTCTGAGCAGGTCCGCACGCATGCTCCCCATCGTCCAGGTGTACCCGATCGCGGTGGGACAGGTGCGGCGTTTCAAGGGATTTCCCTCGTGGCGCCGTGATCGCCGCCGGCCGGGCCGGCCGTCCTGCCTACCGTCACGTGGATCCGACCCTGTTCATAGGGAGAGGCATCCATGACCGCCGTTGCCAACACCCCGTCCGACCTCCACCTGTTCGCCGGCGACCGCATAGTCGTCGGCGACGCGGTGGACGCGCTGATCATGCGCGCCGGCTTCGGGGCCGAGGTGAATGGCATCCTCACCCGCTGCATGCTGCGCGCGCCGATCATCCGGTCGGCCGGCCGGCAGCGGGAATGGATCTTCCTCACCCAGCCCCGGACCACGCTGCGCCAGGCCACCTGGACCGACCTGGTGCGGATCCAGGTCGGCTGGCTGCACATCGGGGCCGAGATCCCGCTGCCCGGGCCCGAGGACTGGATCCAGCGGCCCGAGGTCGGCCAGCCGCTGCCGCCGTGGACCGCCGTCGTGTCCGCCGCCCGGTCCGCGTCCTCGGTCTGCGGCCTATGGTGAGCCTTCCTGGTACAGCTCGGTGAGCAGGGCGATCGCCGCGTGCGTGGCCGGATGCGGATCATGGCTGCGCCACACCAGGTTCACCGGCACCGGCGGGGCGTCGCGCAGCCGCCGGTAGACGATTCCGTCGCGCTGGTACTGGGTGACCGTCGACTGCGGCGTGATGCCCACGCTGCGGCCGGTCGCGATCGCCGCCAGCCAGTCGTCGACGTCGTTGATCGGCTCCAGCCGGGGCTGGCGGCCCGGCGGCCACAGGTCGAGCGTGGTCGTGCCGGTGCGGTGATCGACCATCACGACCCGCTCGCCGACCTCGGCCAGGGTGATCGACCGCCGCCTGGCCCACGGATCGTCGGCCGCCAGCACGCAGTAGCGGGGCTCGCTGCCCACCGTCGCGTGGGAGAAGCGGTGGTGGTCGACCGGCGTGCGGACGATGGCCAGGTCGCACAGGCCCTCGGCCAGGCCGGCGGTCGCCGTGTTCGTGCGGACCAGCAACAGGTCCACGCCCGGATGGCGGGCCGCCCACCGCCGTTGGAACTCGGCGGTGTGGCGGCCGACCGCCGACCAGGCGTGCCCGATGCGCAGCCGGGTGTGGCCCGTCGTCGCCTCGCGGACCAGGTTGTCGGCCTCAGCCAGCAGTTGCCGGGCCCGGGCCAGCACCTGCACGCCGGCGGTCGTCGGCGTGACCGAACGGCTGGTGCGGTGCAGCAGGCGGACGCCAAGCACCCGCTCCAGCGCCGACAGCGTGCGCGACACCGCCGCCTGGGACACGCCCAGCTCGATGGCCGCGTCGGTGAACGTGCCGGTGTCCACGATCGCGACCAGGCAGCGGAGTTGCCGCAGTTCGAGATCCATGACCCCAGCGTATAGATGGCGTGTCGGATGCATTTTGCGTATGCGACGGCCCGGCGCAGGCTGCCGTCATGGCTGAACGCGTCGGTGGGATGGCGATGATGGTGGGCGGCGCCCTGTCCACTCAGGTCGGCGCCGCGACGGCGGCGCTGGCGTTCCCGGTGATCGGGCCGGCCGGCGTGGTCGCCGTGCGGCAATGGGTGGCCGGCGCCCTGTTACTCGCGGCCGGTCGCCCGCGGTTGCGGTCCTTCACCGCGCGCGAGTGGCGGCCCGTGCTGGCCCTGGCGTTCGTGTTCGCGACGATGAACCTGTCGCTCTACACCGCGATCGACCGGATCGGCCTGGGGCTGGCCGTGACCCTGGAATTCCTCGGCCCGGTCGCCATCGCGCTGGCCGGCTCGCGGCGTCTGATCGACATCGGGTGCGCCCTGGTCGCCGCCCCCGCCGCCATGGTGCTCGCCCGCCCGCAGCCCAGTGCCGACTACCTCGGCATCGCGCTCGCGCTGCTCGCCGCCGCCTGCTGGGCGTGCTACATCCTGCTGAACCGGACCGTCGGCCAGCGGCTGCCCGGTGCTCAGGGCTCCGCCGCCGCGGCCCTAGTGTCCGGGCTCGTGTACGTGCCGATCGGCCTGGTCGCGCTGGTTCTGCACCCGCCGACCTGGAACTCCCTCGGCGAGGCCCTCGCCGCCGGCGTGCTGTCCTCCGCCGTGCCGTTCCTCGTCGACCTGGTCGCTCTGCGGCGCGTGCCGACCCAGTTCTTCGGGCTGTTCATGAGCGTCAACCCCGTGCTGGCCGCCCTGGTCGGGCTGGTCGTGCTCGGACAGCGGCTGGCGTGGATCGACTGGCTGGCCATCGCCGCCATCGCCGGGGCCATGGTGGTCGCTAGTCTGGGGCCATGGGCGTTCGGCACACGATCACGGGCTCGCCCGTCGGCGACCTGACGCTCGTCGCCGACGGGGCCGCGCTGATCGGGCTGTACTTCGCGGGGCACAGCCGCAATCCCCGGCTGCCCAGCCTCGGGCCGCGCGACGACTCCGGCTTCTGCGACGTGATCACCCAGCTCGACGAGTACTTCGCCGGCGCCCGCACCACGTTCTCGGTCGAACTGGCCCCTCGCGGCTCCGCGTTCGAACTCGCCGTGTGGCACCAGCTGCTGGAAATCCCTTACGGCGCAACCCGAACCTACGGTCAGCTCGCCGTGGCCCTCGGCGACCCCGGCGGCGCGCAGGCCGTCGGCAACGCCAACGGCTGGAACCCCATCAGCATCATCGTCCCGTGCCACCGCGTCGTCGGCGCCGACGGCCGGCTCACCGGCTACGCCGGCGGCCTGTCCCGCAAACGCTTCCTGCTGGCCCTGGAAGAACCACCCGCCGAAGACCTCGGACGCCTCTTCTAGCCTCGCCGCTCGTGCCCGGATCCGCCGTGTGTTCTCGGCCCGGCTGTTTGTCTCTGGATCTGCCGTGTGCCTCTTGGCGGCTGCTTGTCGCTAGGCCTGCTGCTTGTCGGCGCAGGTCGCCGCGAACTGGGCCGCCAGCTGCGCCGCGTGGTCGGCGTACTGCTCGTAGAACTGGCTCACCAGACCGGCATCGATGCGGTTCACGTCGTCCTGGCACACCGTCGTCAACACCGGGAACAGTGACCGGTGCAGCTCGTCCATCTCCTTCTCCGCCGCCGCCACCGTCTGCACGTACCCGCGATCTCCGTAGTACAGCACGCATCCCGCCGACAACGTCATCTCCCGGGCGATGTCCCCCATGTTCGCGAACCGCTGCCGCAACGCCGTCGGCAACACCGGGCTCTCCCCGTGCATCCGCACGATCTTCGCGATGTGCCGGGCCAGGTCGTGCATCCGCTCCAGCTCCGTCACCGCCCTCGCCGCCGCGATCGCCTCCCGCAGCTCCCGATGCGCCAGCCGCCGCCGGCCCACCAGCACCGCGATCGTCTCCTCCTGCCAGTCCACCAACCGACTGGCCGGCGTCGCCGCGCTCAGCACCCGCCATGCTCCCACCGGATCCGCCCCCAACAACGCCGCCGTCGCCTGCTCGATCGTGTCCGCCACAACCTCGCACGCATCGGTCAGCTCAACGTCCGGTACCTGCCGCATCCCCGCACCGTAGAACCGCCCCCGCCCCCCTTCCGTCTCCCTTACGCCATCCCTCCCGCCCAGCCCCCGGATCCTGACGGGGCGCTAGCGCAGGCCGGCGAGCTTCTCCTTGACACGGGCCGCTTCCTCGGGCAGCCGCTGCGCTTTGTACAGCTTGGCCGCGCGATCCCACGCCTGGCTGGCCTTGGCCTGGTCGATGGCGGCCGCCGCGTCGCCGAGATGGTCGAGCACCTTCGCCTCGTTCTTGGCGTCGCCGAGCTCAAGCGAGATCGCCTGCGACTGCTCGTACAGGCGAATCGCCTCGACAGCGTCGCCAGTGAGGTTGGCGATGAAGCCGAGGGTCAGCAGCGCGGCCGCCTCGCCGCTGCGGTCATTGCGGTCCCGGCATTGTTCAAGGGCCTTGGCCGAGTGGCCGTGAGCGTCCTTGAGCCGGCCGAGTTTCGCCGTGTACCAGCCGATTTCGTTGAGCGCATGGGAACCGCTGAATGCCTTGCCCAGCTTCTCGTACAGCTCCAACGCGCGCGTGGTGTGGGCCAGCGCCTCCGCGTTGTCGCCCCGCCGCTCACAGGCCCGGGCCACGGCCCGACAAGTATGGGCCTCGCCCAGTTCGTCCCGGCACTCCTGGGCCCAAGCGAGTCCTTCAAACCCATAGCGGTACGCCTCTTCGTGCCGGTTGAGGTCGGAACAGGCGCGGCTGCACCCCAGCCATGGCGGCCAGTGTGCCCGATCGGGTGAACCCGCTTGTCAGTGAGGTCGTCAGCGCTGCCAGAAACCGGTGTGGGGGGAGAGCTTGACGGTGGGCGGGGTATGCCAGTCGGCTGAGCGGATGGCGCGGAGGGCGGCGCGGCGGCGGGTAGGGTCCATGCGGTCGATGAACAGGACGCCGTCGAGGTGGTCGGTCTCGTGTTGGAGGCAGCGGGCGAGGTCGCCGGCGCCGACTATTTGCAAAGGGTCGCCGTGCATGGTCCAGCCCTTGGCGACGACGTTGAGGCGGCGCTTGGCGTCGAAGTAGAGGCCGGGTATGGACAGGCAGCCCTCGGGGCCGTCCTGCTCCTGCTCGTCGGGGAAGCGCAGGGTGGGGTTGACCAGGTGGCCTCGGTGCTCGCCCATGTGGAAGACGAAGACGCGGCGGAGGATTCCCAGCTGCGGGGCGGCGAGACCGGCGCCCTGCTGATCGTCGAGTGTCTCGTGGAGGTCCCGGACGAGCTTGTGCAGTTCCCGGTCGAAGTCGGTCACGGGGGTGGCGGGCTGGGTGAGGGCGGGGTCGCCGAACAGGCGCACGGGCAGCACAGTCATGGCGGGAGGGTAGAGCGGTTGCCGAGTAGTTTGCAAACAAGTATCTTTGCAAACTATGGACGATCATCCGGTGCGGGAGGCGCTGCTGGAGCTGCTGCGCACGCGTGACGAGATCACCTCGACGGACGCGGCGCGGGAGCTGGGTGGTAACACCGGGCTGTACTCGTTCCACCTGCGCAAACTGGCGGAGCAGGGCCTGGTGGAGGACGTGCCGGGCGCCACCGGCCGGGCCCGCCCCTGGCGGCTGGCCCGGGGCGAGGCGCCGGCGGAGCTGGGTGAGCTGAACCGGCGGCTGGAGGACGAGAGCTACCAGCGCTGGCGGGACAACCGGGCGCAGGCCCCGGCGGCCTGGCGCAAGGACGAGGCGTTCAGCGAGATCGTCTACCTCACGCCGGACGAGATGACGGCCATGGGCGACGCGATCCGGTCGGTGATCGCCCTGTTCCGCCACCGCGAGACGGTCCCGGCCGCGCGGCCGGCCGACGCGGCGCCGGTGGCGGTGGTGGCGCGGCTGTTCCCGATGCTCGAACCGGAGTGAGACCCCGGCCGGCCGGGATGTCATGCTAGGAGTGGACGGCGGCGGTCGCGGTGGCGGTGCCGTTGTCCACGCCGGGACCGGCGTTCGACGCGTTGACGCTGGTCCCGGGCCCTACGCTCAGCCCACCGCGAGCCCGGCCAGCGCGGCCGTGACGCCGAGGGTGGCGGATCCGAGCAGTGCGGTGACGACCCCGCGGCGCAGCAAGAGGAGCCATGCGGCGGCGAGCGCGAGCACGATCGCCTGCCACGGATGGTGCAGGGTCAACCCGAGCGGCACGGCCGAGCCGGCAATGGCCCCGATCGCCGCCGGCCCAGCACCGTCCAAAAAGGACTGAACGGCGGCGCTGGCCCGCAGGCGGTCGAAGCGGGGGCCGCCCACCACGACAAAGAGCAGCGACGGCGTGAAGGCGAGCAGGGCGGCGAGCAGTCCGCCGGCCAGCCCGCCGGCGGCGTAGCCGACGACGGCGACGGTCTGCACGACCGGCCCGGGGGTGATCTGCCCGAGGGCGACGGCGTTGAGGAACTGCGCGCCGGTCATCCAGTGATAGTGATCGACGGCGTCGGCCTGCATCAGTGGGATGATCACGAATCCGCCGCCGTACGACAGGGCTCCGACCTTCAACGCCACCCACGGCAGCCCGCCGGCGACGCCTCCCAACAGCGGCAACGCCATCGTCCGGACAGTGTTGTCACGCAAGGAGATCTCGGCCAAGCCGCAGCCGGCCAGCACGAGCACGACCCATGGTCCGACCAGGACGGTGGCTCCCGCGCCCAGGGTCGCGTAGACGATCCACCGGACTCGATTCCGGGCTCGGCGCCAGCTGGCCGGGACGAGGCCGGCGGCCGCGTGCACGGCCACCGCGGCGACCGCCGCGCCGGCTCCGGCCGCCGCCCCGGTCAGCCACAGCGGCGGCTGGCCGCTCAGGAACAGCGCGGCCAGGGCGAGAATCACGGCGAGACCGGGGCAGATGAAGCCGATCGCCCCCAGCAGCGCGCCCGGCACGCCCCGTAGCCGCCACGCGCAGAAGATCGCCAACTGGGTCGATGCCGGCCCCGGCAGCAGGTTGGTGGCGGCGATGCCGTCCTCGAACTCCTCGGCGCTGAGCCAGCCCCGTTCGGTGACACACAGCTTGCGCAGCAACAGGATGTGCGTGGGTGGGCCGCCGAAGCCGATGCAGCCGATCCGCCCCCACTGCACCAGGATGGTGCCGAGCCCGACGCGTCGATCCACGCGCAACAGTATAGAGCACTATGGCTTCAGTGACGACCAAAAACAATCCACCGGCTCAAACCTTGCTCAAGTCCGTAGAAACCGCGCCAGGACCGGGGAACACTCCTGTCACAGGCCGCGCGGCCCGGGGTCGGGGGACCACGCAGCGGCGGCCGCGGGAGGTGTTGGCCATGATGGACGCGGTGTTCTTGATTGCGCTGGCCGGTGTTGTGCTCGGCGCCCTCGCGTGGGCGCTGCGCGGCGGCCGACGCGGCAACCACTTCAACGGCTTCTTCTCCGGCGACTCGGGCGACACGTCGTCAGACCACCACAACGGGGGCTCCGGCGGTCACCACCATCACCACGACGGCGGTGGCCACCACGGGGGCGGCTTCGGCGACGGCGGTGGCGGCCACCACGGCTGACCCCCGCCTTCGCGCTGACCTGATCGTGTGATCGGGCGGGTGGGGGTGGGGCGGCATGGCGTTAGATGGGGGAATGGCGCGATTCCGGCTGGTGCCCGTGGCGGCGGTGCTGGTGCTGATCTCCGCGTGCGGCGGCGCGCCGTCGCCGGGGCCCGCGCCGACGAGCACGACACCGGTGGTGCCGCCGGGCTCGGCGCTGGTGGTGAAGATCGACAACGTGGCGGCGGCCCGGCCCCAGACCGGGCTGGACGCCGCCGACGTGGTGTACGTGGAGCCGGTCGAGGGTGGCCTGACCCGGATCGCGGCCGTGTACCTGGGCAAGCTGCCGTCGGTGATCGGGCCGGTGCGCAGCGCCCGTGAGACGGACATCGACATGCTGGGCCAGTACGGCAAGCCGACGCTGGCCTGCTCGGGCTCGGCCCCGGAACTGGTGCCGCTGCTGCGCAGCGCCGGCATGGAAACCGGTTGCCAGAGCGCGGTTCCGGCGGCGTACTTCCGCGACAGCAAGCGGGCCGCGCCGCACGACCTGTACGTGCACCCGGACCAGTTGCCCAAGGGCGTCGGGCCGATCACCCAGGAGCTGACCGGCGCGGCCCCGGCCGGTGGCACGCCCGCGGCCAAGCAGCACGAGCAGGTGGCGTCGGTCGGCTTCGACTTCGAGTGGTCGGACCAGAAGTGGCTGATCTCCATGGACGGCACGCCGCTGACCACCACCGACGGCGGCCGACTGAGCGCGGCCACCGTCGTCGTGCAGCACGTGACGACCCGTGCCGGCACGGTTCCCGGTGACGTGGCGGGAAATCCGTCGCCGGTGGCCGTCACGGTCGGCAGCGGTCAGGCGACCGTGCTCCGCGACGGCCAGACCTTCCAGGCCACCTGGTCCCGAACCAGCCGCAGTGAGGCAACGATCTTCGCCGACGCGGCCGGCCACGCGGTGCCGATGGCCACCGGTCCACTGTGGATACTGCTCGCGCCGGCCGGATCCTGACATTCGGTCTGTCGGAGAACGCGACTCGCCGGGGTTTCAGGTGAGGCGGTTGACGGCGGACAGGACGGCGGCGGTGCCGTCCTCGTCGGCCAGTTTGGCCGACACGGCCTTGGCATTGGCGCGAAGGCGGGGGTCGGTCACGGCGGTGGTGATGGCCGCGGCGAGGGACTCGGCGGTCATCTTGCGCCGGGACAAGGTGCCGGCGCTGACGCCGAGCTCGTGCAGCCGCCGAGCCCAGAACCGTTGGTCGCCGGCGACATTCGGGATGGCGACTACCGGCACTCCGGCCCGCAGACCGGCGCCGGTGGTGCCCGCGCCGCAGCTGTGCACGACGGCCCCGACGTGGTCGAACAGCCAGTCGTGCGGGACCTCGCCGATGGTCATCACGTCGTCGGCGGTGACGGCGAGATTGGCCCAGCCGGCCTGCACGATGCCGCGAACCTTGGCCCGCCGCAAGGCATCGGCGATGATCCCGGACACCCGTTCGCTCTCCCCGCCGGGCATGGGCAGGCTGCCGAAGCCCACGTACACCGGCGGCGGACCGGCGGCCAGGAACCGCACCAACTCCTCGGGCGGCTCCCACCCCAGCGGCCGCGGCGGCCACCAGAAACCGACAACGTCCAGCCCGGGCCGCCAATCCGCCGGCCGAGGCGCGACGAGTGGCGAATACCCGTGCAGGATGGGCCATTCCGCCTCGGTGCGACGCCGACGTAACGCCTTGGCCGTGACCTTGGGCAGACCCAGTTGCCGTCGGAACGCGGCGACCGGCTTGCCGTAGACGTGATCGACGGCGGCCGCCCCGAACCGGCCGGCCAGGCGGTTGAGCGCCGGTCCCGCCGACCACCCGCCCAGGATGGACGGGGGATACGCCGCCGTGGTGGACATCGGCTGGAGTCGCACGCCGAGGCTCGGGATGCCGCGGGCCTCGGCCAGTGGGTGCCCGGCGAGTTCGGCGAACGGTGACAGCAGCAGGATGTCCGCCGGCTCGTCGGCCAGGGTCGCCAGCAGCGCCTCGCCGGACTCCTGGATTCCCTTGGGGGACAAGAACTGTTTCAACGCCGCGAGCGGATCGGGCACGTCGTTCTCGGCGACGCCCTCGTCGATGCTGAGATCGTGCGGGCGGAAGCGAAGTCCGCTCTCGGTGACGAGATCGCGAAAGATGGTGAACGCGGTCAGCACGACATCGTGCCCCGCATCTTGCAGTCGGGTTCCGATCGCGATCATCGGCGCGGTGTCCCCCCGCGAGCCGACGGCCGTGATCACAACTTTGGCCATGATCTACCCCCTTCTTGTTGCCCTGTCGAACAGAGCCACCAGTTCCTCTCCGTAGGCGTCCATGTCGAAACTCGGGTCGCGGGCGATGTCCAGCACCGCGCCGTTGATCGCGCCGGTGATCGCCATCGCGGTCCTGGCCACGTCGAACTCGGCGAACTCGCCGCTGTCCTGCCCTTGGCGCAGGATGGTCTTCAGGTCCAGTTTCGCGATGCCGGCCAACAGTTCCGGTGGCATTTCCAGACGGTCCATGAGCTGGCCGTCGGCCGTGCGGTAGCTCAGCGCGATGTCCAGCACCGCCGCGAACTGCGTGCGGTGCGACCGGATGAAGTCGGCGTTGGCGAGGATGTAGGCCCGCAGCTTGCCGGTCGCGGTCGGTTCCATCTCCACGGCCGGCACGACCGAGTCGATCGCCTCCGACCACGCGTGGCTGAGGATCTCCCGGACCAGTTCGTCCTTGTTGGCGAAGTGGTACAGCACCACGCTCATGGCCACGCCGACTCGGTCCGCGATCTTGCGGATCGAGGTCTGGGCGTAGCCGATCTCGGCGATGACCTCGATCGCGGCGAGAATGATCTGGGTCCGCCGGGCGTGTTCGGTGAAGGTCCGGTCGTTCGATCGCACGATCTAAGATTAGATCGGTCGATCGAACAGTGTCAACGGGCAGTAAAGGCGGCGATGTGGCCGTCGGGACGGACGAGCAGCGGCTCCCGTGCCTCTGGATCGAGGACGACCCGGATCGGCCACGGACTGTCGACTTCCCGAGGCTCGGCAGTGAAGAGGGTGAACCACTCGCCGACGGCGTCGAGCGTGGAACGGCCGTCGGGCAGCATGCGGTGCGGCATGCGGCTGCCGGGTTCGGTGCTGGGCACGTAGTCGGTGCCGGGCTCGGCCGAGGAGCCATAGGTGACGCCGAGAACCAGGCCGAGCTGCGCGAAGTACCTTTCCGACCAAGGAAGTTCGACCTCGTCCGGCGCTACATCCCCGGCCTGGAGCTGTTCCTGCCGCCGCTCCTGGGCGCTGCGCATGAGCTGGGTGTTGGCCACCGCCTGGCGCAGGGTCGTCTGGGCCACCGGCTGTCGTTCGGACTCGTACGAATCCAGCAGGTCGGGGGAGGCCCAGCCCCGCAGCGCGCCGGCCAACTTCCAGCACAGGTTGTGCACGGCCGCGATGCCGGTGTTCATGCCCAGCCCGCCGGCCCCGGGAACGGTGTGCGCGGCGTCGCCGGCGAGAAAGACTCGACCGCGCCGGAAGTGCTTGGCGACAAAGGCGTTCACCGTCCAGTGCTGCACCCGCAGCACCGTGGCGCCGACATCCGCGCCGATCGCCTTCGTCACGCGCCCGGCGTAGTCGGTGTCCTCGGTGGCGCCGCTGATCCACGCCCAGCCGCCCTCGGGATAGACCGGCGCGAACATGCCGTTGGCGGTGAAGTAGACGCCGGCCGGCTGATCGGCCGACCACTGGCGGAGGTCGGCGTCGAAGACGACCGTGGTCATCCTGGCCAGGGCGCCGGGACCGACCGTCTCGACGCCGAGTTGTTGCCGCACAGTGGAATTCGCGCCGTCGGCGGCGATCACGTACCGCGCCCGGACGGTCGGGCCGTCGACGAAGGCGGCGACCACGTCATCGTCCTGTTCGGACAGTTCCGCGCACTCGGCCCCGAATCGGATCGGCCCGTCGGCGGCGGCGACCAGGGTGGGCTCCAACCGGTCCTGCGAGGTGACCACGCCGAACTCGGGGCTGTCCGGGATCGGCCCGTTCACGCCGATCATGGCCGCGGTGGCGAAGTCCCGGTTCAGCAGCGTGTCCCGGAACCGGACCCGGCCGAACTCCGGCGCGAAGGCGCGGTCCCGGACCGTGTCGGCGATCCCGAGGCGCCGGAAGATCTCCATGGTGCGCACGTTGACCAGCCGTGAGCGGGGGAACGGCGACAGCTCGCGGTGCTTCTCCACCAGCAGCGTGCGCACACCCCAGCGGTCCAGCAGGGCCCTGGCGGTGAGCCCGACCGGCCCGCCGCCGACGATCAGCACCTCCGCCTCGGCCATGCCCTCCAACCTTGCCCATCCGGCGGCTGCGGGCAACGTCCGACAGGGCACCTGATCAGGCGGAACCGTGAAATAATCATACGTGCTACGGTTATTTCATGCGAGCCATTCAGTATGACCGCTTCGGCGATTACGACGTGCTCGGCCCGGCCGCCGCGCCCGAGCCGGCCGCGAGCGACGGCCAGGCCGTGGTTCGGGTGACCGTGGCCGGCGTCAGCCCGTCCGACAACGCCGCCCGGCTGGGCAAGCTTCTGACCGGCGCGGTCCGGCCGTTCCCGGTGATCCCCGGGTCCAGCGGCGCCTGATCGAGGGCGGCCCGTTCGGCCGCGTCCTGCTGTCCGTCTGAAAAGGAGTGTCGTCGATGCCTTCCGTCGAACGCGTCGTACATCGCCTGGACGTCCCCAGTGGACAGTCGTATGCCGAACTGCGGCAACGGTTCGAGGAGGCGGTGCCGGCCTATGACGTGCAGCTGTTCGCCGGCCTCGTCGCCGACCGGGTCGAGTGGAGCGCCATCGTCGAGGCGACCGATCGCCTTGCCACGTATGGGTTTCTGCGCTACTGGACCGTCGAGGCCGGTCCGGTGATGAGCCTGGCCGGCAACACCCTGGCCTGTGTCAGCTACCTGGTGGGCAACCACACCATCGCGCAGCGCATGTATCGCCATGATCCCGGCGTCATGCTCTACGCCCCGCTGCGGGTGGCCATCCACGAGGACGCCGACCGTCGGGCTTGGCTGTCCCTCGACCGTCCGAGCGACCAGTTCGGCAGCTTCGGGCTCCCGGACGTCGCCGCCGTCGGCGGCGAGCTCGACGGCAAGGTCGCAGCCCTGCTGCGTCACCTCGACCTGCCGGCGCCGCCGGAGTTGGGCTGAGGCGCAGGTCACTTGCGTGAGTGAACAGGTCTGTCTAGTCTCGGTGCAGTTGTACAGACCTGTCTACTCACCCCGGAGGGTGTCGTGAGCTCTCAGACCATCGCGCGGACCAGACGGGTCGACGACACCGTCGCCCGGTCGGGGACCAGGCCGGGCGGCGCCACCGCCCAGTTGCTGCTGCTGGCCTCGATGGTGATCGCGCTGCTGGCGGCGTCCAGCGCACCCACTCCGATCTACGCCATCTACCAGGCCGAATGGGGCTTCTCGCCGATCACTACGACCATCGTGTTCGGCATCTACGCGGTGTCCGTGCTGGCGGCGCTGCTCACCCTGGGCAAGCTGTCCGACCACGTCGGCCGCAAGCCCGTGCTGTTGGTGGCGCTGGGCGTGCAGGCCCTGACGATGATCATCTTCGCCACCGCCGGCGGCGTGCCGGCGCTGCTGGCCGGGCGGGTCGTGCAGGGCATCGCCACCGGTGCGGCCATCGGCGCGATCGGCGCGATGATGCTGGACGTCGACGCCAAACGCGGCCAGCTCACCAACGCCCTGGTCCCGGGTATCGGCACGGCCACCGGCGCGTTGTTGTCGGCGCTGCTGGTGACGTTCCTGCCGGCGCCCACCCATCTCGTCTACTACGTGCTGATGGTCGTCTTCCTGGCCCAGGCCGTGGGCGTGTTGTTCCTGCGCGAGACGGTGACTCGGGCGCCGGGCGCGCTGGCCAGCCTCAAGCCGGAGGTCATCCTGCCACGCACGGTCCGTGCACACGTGTTGGCCGCGGCCCCGGTGCTCTTCGCCGTCTGGGCGTTGGCCGGCCTGTACGGCGCGCTCGGTCCGGCCCTGGTCGGCAAGCTGGTGGGCGGCAACAACGCGGTGCTGGCCGGCGTGCTGCTGGTGGCCTTCGCCGGCGTGGCTAGCGGCGCGGTCCTGGCACTGCGCAACCTCGGCCCGGTCGCGGTGATGCTGACCGGCGCCGGCACGCTGTTCGTGGGCGTGGCCGTAACGCTGGTGGCGTTAGGTGTCGGTTCGCTGACGCTGTTCTTCGTGGGCACGGTCATCGCCGGCATCGGCTTCGGCGGCGGCTTCCAGGGCGGCATCCGCATCGTCGTCCCGCAGGTCGCCCCGCACGAGCGGGCCGGTGTGCTGTCCTTGCTGTACGTGGTGTCCTACCTGGGCATGGGCGTGCCCGCGGTGGCGGCCGGATTCCTCGTCGTCGACGGCCCCGGCCTGATCGGCGCGACGCGGATCTACGGCGTCGCGGTGATGGTGCTCTCGGTGCTGGCCCTGGCCGCGCTGGTCCGGGCGCAGCGGCGGTAAACTGAACAGACCTGTCTGTTGTGAGGGAGTGGATGTCAATGGCGACGGCCACGGGCAAGCTGTCCGCTCGGGAGCGCCTGCTGGCGGCGGCCGACGAGCTGTTCTACAACGAGGGCGTGCACACGGTCGGCATCGACCGGGTCATCGAGCACGCCGGCGTGGCCAAGGCCTCGCTGTACAACACGTTCGGCAGCAAGGACGAGCTGATCCGCGCCTACCTCCGGGGGCGGCACGACCGGATCGCCGGCCACATCATGGCGGCGGTCGACGACGCCCGGACGCCGCGGGAGAAGGTGCTGGCCGTCTTCGAGGGGCAGAACGCCGCGTACGCCGAATCCGGTTACCAGGGCTGCGCCTTCCATCGCGCCAGCGCCGAATCCCGGCCCGGTGACCGGATCGACCTGGCCACCAAGGACTATCGGGTCTGGATGCGGGGCCTGTTCACCGAGCTGGCCGAGCTGGCCGGCGCCCCGGACCCCGACGCGCTCGCGGCCCAGCTGCACCTGGTCTTCGACGGCAACGGCGTGGCCACCCGCAACGACCGCGGCCCGGGCAGCACCAAGATCGCCAGGGCCACCGCCGAGATTCTGCTCGACGCCGCGTTGGCGTGAACTACTCGAAATACCGGCGCGGGACGTCCACCAGCATGGTGTCGATCTGCTCCTGGGTGACGCCCCGCGCCAGCACCCATGGGATCACGTCGTCGTGCAGGTGCGTGTAGTTCCACTGCGGCAGCGCGATTTCCCTTACCCCGGCGGCGATCCAGTCGATGTAGCAGGAAGCGTCCTGGGACAACACCATCCGGTCCGCGTAACCGCGCCGAACCATCTCCACCAGAGTCTCGGCCCTGGCCTCGAACGTCGTCTCCAGGTTGATGCCGAAGCGGTCCATGCCCAGTGTGAAACCGGCGTCGGCCAGCTCGGCCAGATGATCGCAGTCGGTGGTGTCGCCGCTGTGCCCCAAGACGATTCGGCTCGGATCCACCCCCTCCTCGTCGCACATGACTCGCTTCACGTGCTGCCCGGTCCTGGCGCCGGGATGGGTGTGGACGGTGATCGGCACGCCCGTCTCCAGATGGGCCTTGGCCACCGCCCGCATCACCCGCTCCACACCGGGCGTGAGGCCGGGCTCGTCGATCGCGCACTTGAGCAGGCCGGCTCGGATTCCCGTGTCGGCCACGCCTTCCCGGATCTCCGTGACGAACATGTCGGCCATCGGATCCGGTTCCCGGTACCAGAAGTAGGTCGGCACGTCGCGGTAGGTGTAGACGCCCGTGGCCGCCACGATGTTCAGCGGCACCTGCTCGGCGATCCGCTTGATCCGCGGCAGGTAGCGGCCCAGGCCGATCACCGTCGGGTCGACGATCGTCCGCACTCCCGTGTCGTGCAAGGCTTTCAGCTTGGCGACCGCGTCCGCGACCCGCTGATCCTCGTCGCCCCACTCGCTCGGGAAGTTGGCCTGCACGTCTGCCGTGAGCACGAAGATGTGCTCGTGCATGAGGGTGACGCCGAGCTCCGCGCTGTCGACCGGGCCGCGGACGGTCTGCACCTGAGACATCGTCTCTCCTGTCTGGCTGGGACTGACCGCGTCCCAGCCTGCCAGCCGGACGGCGTCTCAGCACCCCGTCGCCACCAGCCACACCCCTTCCGCGTTGGCCCCCGGGACCGCGTTGTAGTTCCACCACTTCGCCATCCACAGCCGGCCCCCGTAGGCCACCACCGCGCCCCCGTCATACGCGGTGTCCCGCTGCCACTGCGCCACTGGGCACGTGGTCTGCGGTTGGGTCTGTCTCACCGGTGGATTGCTTGCCGCCTGTTGGCTACTGGTCGCCGGCCGGTTCGTGATCACCGTTGGCGCAACGTCTTTCGTCGTCGTTCCCGCCACGGTCGTCGTCGCCGAGGTTGTCTCCGTAGTCGACTCCTCGACCGGCGCGGCCGTCCTCGTCGTCGGCACCGGCTCCGCCACCGGATCAGGCTCCGACACGTTCGTCGCCAGGAAGATCAGCACCGAGCAGCCCAAGGCCCCGGCGGTGGCCGTCCACACCAGCACCCGGTCCAGTCGCCGGCCGTCGCCGCCCGGAGGCATGGGATCGAACGGGTCCATCGGGGGCGGAGCATACGCCCAGTGGATCATCCCCCGCCAGACCAGATCCGCAGCATTGGACCCGAAATCGGCACTTGCCGCACGGGGTTCGCCGGGGCGATCTCAGCTGTGGCCTTCGTGGTCGCTATCGACCGACTGCCGCTGTCCCGTCCAGTTCCCGGATCAGAGCCCGGGCCTCCTCCCGGCACACCGCACTCCACCGGGCCAGGTGACAGGCCGCCCGCCTTCGCACATGCCACCGCACGGCGTCGTCATTCGCCACAGCCCGTACCACCACCGCAGCCCGATCCCGGCAGTCCCGCCACAGCGCCACCGCTCCCTCGGCACACCGCATCCGCACCACCGCCCCGTGCCGCTCCTCGTCGGCCATCGCCAGCAGCTCCAACGCCGCCTCCTCCTGCCGGCACTCGCCGATCTCCAGCAGAACCTTCCGGCGTAGCAACGGCTTCTCGGTGTCGAGCATCGTATTGAGCAGCTCCAGCACCTCACCCCGCCGATTCGGCGAGATCTCGCTCAACACACTCGCCGCCCTCGCCCTTGCCCCCACCGGCAACCGCGTGTCCGTTGCCATCCCCCACAACAACTCCACCGCCCGCTTCCGCCCTTTTCGCCCCCTCTCACCCAAACTCTTCCCCGCCCGCCACCTCAACGCCGGCCGCTCCCTCGAATCCCCCGCAATACCCTCGAACAGCTCCGCCGCCCTAACCGAATCCTCAACCTGGTAATCCCTCAGCTCCGTCGCCGCATACCATCGCACCGACATCCCCGTCCCCTCGTCATCACGCATTGCCCGCAACCCCGCCAGCCCGTCGTACGCCCCCAACGCCAACAACGCCTCCGCCCGCTTACGCTCACCCCCCGCCTCCGCAATCTCCCTCAACACCACCACTAACCCCGGCGGCGTCCTCGGACTAGCCGCCACCAACACCTCCACCGCCCTCCGCCTCACCCTCAGCGCCAATCCCTCATCCACAGCCATCCGCTCCACCTCACGCCGCACCTCCCGCCCGCGCAACGTCCCCAGCCGTATCAATGCCTCCTTCCCTCGCCACGACCCCGGCGCCTCCAGCAACGCCGTAGCCTCCGCATTCGCCCTCATGTCCAACCGCGCCAACGCGGCCGCCGCCTCCACCCGCTCCTCCTTCGGAAACTCCGGCGCAGTCATCACCTCCCGAATCTCGGCCACAACCTCCGCCGCCAACGGAAGGTCATCCCAGACGTCAGGCTCAGGTAGCCGCTCCTTGATCGGCAATGCCCGGTCGGCCAGCAACGTGCGCTCGACGCGGGTACGCAGATCCCGCCGCAAGTGTCCGATCAGGGCCCTCCGCTGCCCGCCGGCGCCGCGGGCCAACGCGGCGCTGGCTATGAGGCCGTAGGGAGGTGCTGTCGTGGTATCGCGAATCGGCCACCGAGCCCAATAGGCTGCTTGTGCGCGTTCGTCCGCGGTACGGTCAGGTTCGTCGGCCATGCGACAGACGAACGCGAACAGGCGTGTGACGACGCACCGGTTGATAGCTGCGTAATGGCTGGCGCTCAAACAGCGGTCGTATACCGCCAAGCTCTGGTCGTCGACCAGATCGGTCAGGTGCTCGGCGGCTCGATCCCAGTCGACGGCGCCGACGGTTACGCACTCGGTCAGCACCTCGGCGAGATGGCCAGGGCGACGAAAGTCGGCCGCGAGCTGACACTCGAGCTCGGCTGTCGCTTCACCTTGGTGTGTGGGGAACGTGGTGAACAGATGCATCGCACTTTCCCAGCGTTTGTTCGCGGTCACGTCCGGATGGGACAGCAAAGCACACAGTGCCGGCCCAGTGGCCACACCGAGAGCCGCGAGCTTCCCCACCAGCTGTGGCCAGAGGAAGCTGGCGAAACCTCCGGCAGGAGACAGCGCCTCGGCCGCGATGTCCTGAACCGCCGTTTGATCGATTGTGGCCAGCATGCCTTGTCCGGCAAGTCGGTCGACAGGCGTGTCGGCATGTTCGATCAGGATACGCAGCGCCGTCTTCGTCTCGGCGGTATCGCTGAACCCTAGTAGCTCCAGCGCGTCTAGGATCGCTCGGATGCGGGCGATGCTGGCCTCCGGTGCTTGCGCCAGTGTGAACAGTGTCCGCACTACCTGTTCTCGTAGGCCGATTCCCACGATCGACAGCTGCATCGCGACATAGCGGAAGTCGAACACCATGGTGTGCACCGAATGAAGCATGACGCACAGCTCGCGGATCGCGTCGGCGTGAAAGCGAGGCCCCAGGCCGATCAGTCCGTTCAGCGCGCACATGCGCTCATGGAAGGACCTGTTGTCATCGCGGAGAGCTATCAGCATGGCGTCGGCGATCATTTCGCGATCGGCGTGGGATGCCGCGAAACCTTGTGCCTGGAAGAACCACGGGACCGGTTTGCTGCGAGCCTGAATGATGCTGAGCAGTGCAGCAAGCGCGTGACTGCGGAACTGTGGCCCCAGCTTCGCCAGCAGCCGCCAGGCTTCCAGGCATGCCTCGGTGCCGAGCTCGGTCTCCGCGATGCCCGCCAAGCGTCGAGTCACCTCGGCGTGAAGTTCGGGGCCTACGTCGATCAACGCTGATGCGGCCCGACACCTGGTCGTTGCCGGGGCACTGCCATCGGACAGGTGAGCCCGCAGTCGTCCCACGGCTGAGGCGCGGTGCTGCCCTCCCAGTTTGGAGAGGCGGCCGAGGAGCATCACATACGCGTCCAGATCGGATTCGACCTCGTTGAGCAGCATCCATAGTTGGTTGGCCAGCTCGGGTTCGCGGGTCGCGCCGCATTCCCGCAAGGCATCGAGTGCCGAGATCACTTGAATGGTGGGTACAGTAGGATCGACCACCTGCGCCTGAAGCCTGGGTACGGCGCACTCGCGAAAACTCGGGCCGAACCCGGCCAGCTTCACGGCGCAATTCGTCGTGTCTATCGCGTGCATCACGGGCTCGAGCAGCATGGCCTGCACACTCTCGCCGGCGATCTGACGGTACTGCGGTCCCAGCCTGGCCAGCACCTCTGCGGCTGTCAGGCGATAGGTGTAGGCGCGGTGACGATCATGTATGACCATCGTGAGCGCCTCGGCCGTTTCGAGCAGAAACTCCGGGCCGAGCGCAGCCAGGCCGAGTGCGGCGTCGTCACGACTGGAGAGGTTGTGCATGGGGTCGTGGAGGACCAGGCGGTAGGCCTCGGCGGCTCGTGCGTGGAATTCGGTGCCGATTTCTACCAAGCCGGTGGCGGCCTCGACCACGATGGAGGGGGCGGTGTTGCGGTCGTCTAGCCATCGCATCAAGGAAGCTACGGCGAAGGCGCGGGCTTCGGGGCCGAAGGCGGCGAGGATGACGGCGGCGGTGCGGTAGTCCTCGCCGGTGCCGGTGTTGTCGGCGAGAACCGAGCGGAGGCCGCGTTCGGCGGTGGTGCGTTCGGAGGCGCCGGTGTCGGAAAGGGCTTCGGCAGCGGTGAGGCGGTTTTCGATGGCGACCTGGGGATCGTCGATGAGGGAGCGGAGGAACCGAAGGGCCGAGGGCTGGTGATGGCCGCGGACGCGGACGGCGAGGGCGGCAGCGGCGGAGGTGCGGGAGGAGAGGGGGAGAGTCTGGTCCCGCATGAGGGCGGCGAGCCAGTCGGCGAGGGCGGGGTGCTGGGTGGCGCGGCAGGTGTGGGCGAGGATGTCGTCGGCGAGGTAGTGGGTGGTGGCGGCCCAACCCCTAACTGTGGCAAGGAAAGCGTCGATGGCGGGGCCGGTGGCGGGCATGCGTTTGGCAAGGAGGCGGGCGGCCAGGAGATGTTGGTCGGCGCCGCGGGCGTGGAGGGATTGCAGCAGGGGATCGGCCTGGTCGGGGTGCAGGCGGGTGTAGTGCAGGGCGACGGAGCGGGCGTAGCGGCCGCTTTCCTTGGGGGAGGCGGCATAGAGCAGGCGGACGAAGTCGTCGTGGTCGGCGGTGAATGTGGTGGGCAGACTGCGGGCCTTGGCGGTGGCGGCGAGGTGTTCGGCGAAACTGTGGTGCAGGAACGTCATGTCTTCGCCGCGACGAACGAGGGGGCCGGCGGCGACGAGGAACTCGGTGAGGCGTTCGGGCCAGCCTAGGGGCAGGGCAGTGGAGACTTTGGCGCGTATCCACTCGCGGGCGGCGGTCACCAGCGAGGTGTCGGACTCGACGCGGACGACGCCGAGGTGCTCCAGCAGAGGAACCCGGAAGGGCTCGAAGGTCTGGTCGGCGGGGCGAATCGAGCGCAGGTAAGAGGTGTACGCCTCGTACAGCTCATACTCGTTGTCCGGCAACGGAAGATCGACGTGGGTCTGGAAGACGATGGCGGCAATGGTGGCCAGCAGGGGAACGCGTACGAGGTCGTCGAGGTGGGCGGCGCGGATCTGGCGTAGGAAGCGTTCGGCCAGTTCGGATCCGTCGGTGGCGAACCAGTTCTCGGCGAACCGGCGCAGGGCCTCCTCGTCGAAAGGCTGGAGTTCGTAGCGCACAGCGCCAATCCGTTGCAGCGGGGCGAGCACGGTGCCCTCGATCGGCCGGGTGGTGAGCACGACTCGATAAGTGGATTCGGCGGCACACGAGGCGAGGACCTTAGCTAGGCGGTCACGGTCATCGCCGTCGGCGACCTCGTCGAGGCCGTCGACCAGCAGCAGCCACCGGCAGTTCCGGACGCGTTCGGACAGTGCGGCGGCTGAAACCGGCTTGCGGAGGAACGAGCCGTAGTCAGCGCGGACGCTGTCGGCCAGGGCATCGGCGAACGGCAGGTGGAGTCGGGCGGCCAGGGCACGCGCGGTCAAACGCAGTGGCACCAAGGGTTCGGTCAGGGCGGCCTCGCCGGTGCCGAGCCAATGCGCGGCAGCGTCGGCGGCGAGGCGAAGCGACAACGTGGATTTGCCTTGCCCGGCGCCGCCGGTGACGACCAGGTGATCGGCATCGTCGAGCGCCTGGCGCACAGTGCGGACCGGCGGCCGGATGGCGATCCGCGTCGGCGGCGGGCCCGGAACCTCGACGAGTTGGCCGTGGCCGTCCAGGATCGGCGTCGGCTGCGGCGGCTCGGACCGTGACGTGTCCACGCCGGTGCCGAGGTCCTGCCGGACGTAGACGTCGGCGAGGGCGGGGCGGCTGGCGCCGGGCAGGCGTTGCGGAAGGTCCTGGGCGGCCTGCACCTGGGCCCGCAGCAGGGAATCGATCTCGGGCGCGTGATCGACCGGGTTGGTGGCGTTGATGTAGACGCTGCCGTGCACGACGTTGGCCACGCTGGAGCCGTGCACGTCGCCCACGATGCGGTTGGCCAGCCGATCATCGTTGTCCGACACTCGGCGATGGTGCACCCGGCGGCCGCGGCAGACCGGCCAGCGGGCCGGGGAGCAACCCGAAAGGACCAATCAGCCCCTGATATCAGGGATTCCGTGCCGGACCTGGGTGACGGCGGCGTCGATGACCCGGCGGTTGGCCAGTTCGTCGGCGCCGAGCAGGGGGCTGGCGGCGGTGACGACGCCCTGGATGAGACGGGCCCGCAGCTCGGGGTGGTCGACGCCGAGATCGGTGAGGGCCTCGACGAGCGGGGCGAACAGACGGGAGTGCTCGGCCATGACGCGTTCCTGGGCGGCCGGGCCGAGGGCGTGGCCGGCGAGCACGACCAGGGCGGTGTGCCGGCCGTCGGTGAGCATGCGCAGCTGGGCGCGCACGAAGGCGGAAATGCGGTCGGCGGGGGAGGAATGGCGCCGGACCTCGGCGTCGAGCTCGGCGATCCAGCGCGGCAGCTCGTCCTCGACCATGGCCGCGACGAGGTCGTCCCGCGAGCGGAAGTATTCGTAGAGGCTGGGCCGGGACAG
This sequence comes from Kutzneria sp. NPDC052558, assembly GCF_044547355.1. NCBI lineage: Bacteria > Bacillati > Actinomycetota > Actinomycetes > Pseudonocardiales > Pseudonocardiaceae > Kutzneria > Kutzneria sp. NPDC052558. The sequence goes on along the minus strand of NZ_JBIUAG010000009.1, from coordinate 268,594 downwards.
GCCGACCTGCGCGGCGAGGGCGGACAGCGTCAGCGCGTCGGGCCCCTGCTCGGCGACCAGGACCCGGGCGGCCTCGAGCAGCGTGCGCAGCCGCTGCGCGCGGTGTTCGGCGACGGTGGGGGCGCTGATCTTCGGCACGACCCCGAGTCTACCCGGTGTTGCCGACGTCACGTCGGAAAAGCGGGCACGGGTTCCCGACGTCGTGTTGGAATAGTTCCCGACAAGGTGTCGGAAAGAGGTGTGGGATGGGGTTTCTCGCCTGGCGGGAGATGCGCCACGCGCCGGTCAGGTTCGGCCTGATCGCCGGCCTGGTGGCGCTGACGGCGTTCCTGGTGTTCGTCCTGACCGGACTGACGGTCGGCCTGGGCGCGGCCGATGTGTCGGGCCTGCAACGGTTGTCGGCCGACGGCATCGTGTACGCGAAGGGCTCGGCCGACGATCTGTCACGGAGCCGGCTGCCGGCGACCGATGAGCAGCTGATCGCCGGCGTGCCGGGGGTGACCGACGTGCGGCCGATCGGATTCACCATGGCGGCGCTGACCAAGGGGCAGGCCAGCGTGCCGACGGCACTGCTGGCGATGAACGGCGTCGACGGCGGCGTGGTGCTGGACAATCAGGCCCGGGGTAAGGGGATTGACGTCGGCGACACCGTCACGGTCCAGCCGGGCGACGTGCCGCTGAGGATCGCCGGCTACGCCGACCTGGGCAGTATCCAGCATTCGGCCGTGGCCTACCTGCCGTTGGCCGACTGGCAGCGCCTGCACAACACCGAAGGCGTCAGCGCCTACGCAGTGTCCACATCGGACGATGCCGCGCTGGCGGCGATCGCCCGCGTGGCAACGGACACCGACCCCGTGACGAAGGCGGTGGCGATCGACGCGGTTCCGGGCTACCAGGCGGAAACCGGGACGATCGGCCTGATCCGGTCCTTCCTGTACGCCGGTGCGGCGCTGCTGATCGGCGTGGTGTTCTGGATCCTGACGCTCCAGAAGGAGGGCCCGCTCGCCGTCCTGCGGGCGACCGGGGCGTCCCGACGGCTGCTGATCGGCGCGTACGTCACCCAGGTGCTGGCCACCGCCGTCGCGGGCGTCCTCGTCGGCGCCTTGGCCGGCGTGGCGATGGGGCTGGCCATGCCGCCGGCGGTGTTCGTGCTGCCGCCGAGCGAGGTGGTAACGGCTGGCGCGTTACTACTGGTCGTGGCGCTGGTCGGGGCGGCGGCCTCGGTCCGCCGGCTGTTCACCGTGGACCCGTTGTTGAGCCTGGGAAGGACCGCCTGATGGTGACCGCCGCATTGCACGACATCCGCCACGGCTACGGCGACGTCAATGTGCTCCATGGCGTCGACCTCGAACTGATGGCCGGCGAACTGGTCGCGTTGCTGGGCCCGAGCGGTTCCGGGAAAACCACCCTGCTGGCGATCGCCGGCGGTTTGCTCACCCCGACCGCCGGCACCGTGCGAATCAACGAAGCGCCACTGTATGTGCACGGAAAGGTGGACCGCAAGGCCGCCGCTGACACCGCGTACATTCTCCAGGCGTCGTCGCTGATCGGTTTTCTCACGGTCATGGACAATCTTCTCGTTCGTGACATCACAGCCGGCAAACGCACCTCCAGCGCCGACCGGAAAAGGGCTCGTGAACTGCTTGATGCCGTCGATCTCGCCCCCAAGGCCGGCCGTTATCCGGCGCAGCTGTCCGGCGGCGAACGCCAGCGTGCCGCGGTCGCGGCGGCCCTCTACACCCAGGCTCCCGTCATTCTCGCCGACGAACCGACAGCGGCGCTGGACCGCGAACGGGGCCGGGCCGTGATGGCCCTGCTGGCCGAGCACGCCCATCGGCGCGAGGCCGCGGTGCTGGCCTGCACCCACGACGAGCGGGCCCTCGACCTGGCCGATCGGGTGCTGCGCATCGAGGACGGGCGGATCGGCTGAATCCGGATTGTTCGGCTTCGCTGCTGATTTGCCAGACAAACGCCTCCTGTTCGACGATCGTGGACGACGAACAGTGGGGGGTGTCAGCGCATGCCACGAAGCGAGCGGCCGCTCGACCCGGGCGACACGCCGCTGCTGCGGTTCGCGGCCGACCTCCGGCGGCTGCGGGAAAGCGCCGGGAGCCCGGTCTATCGAGAACTCAGCGTCAAAGCCCACTATTCGGTGGCGGTCCTGTCGGAGGCGGCCGGCGGACGAAAACTGCCGTCTCTGGCCGTGACCATCGCCTATGTGGACGCCTGTGGCGGCGACACCCAGGAATGGGAGCGTCGATGGCGTGACGTGGCGGACACGCAGGAAGTCCCCTCGATCGAGGACCACGGCCTGGCGCCCTATCCGGGTTTGTCGGCGTTTCAGGTCGAGGACGCCGGTCGATTCCACGGCCGCGGCGCGCTGCTGGCCCATTTGTCGAACCAGATCCTGAATCGGCGTCTGGTCGTCGTGTTCGGCGCTTCGGGAGCCGGAAAGTCCTCGCTGCTGCGGGCCGGTCTCGCGGCGGCGAGCCTTCGGGACGGCGTCGACGGCCTTGGCCCGCAGCGCACGGTCGTTTTCACGCCCGGCGCGCACCCCGTTGAGGAGTGCGCGCTGTGGCTGGCCGACCTCGTCGATGCCACGGCGACCACCCTCCGGGCCGAGCTGCGCGCGGATCCCACCGCCCTGCACCTGTGGCTGCGGCAGGCCGTCGTCGAGGACACGCGGGAAGTGCTCGTCATCGTCGACCAGTTCGAGGAGGTCTTCACCCTCTGCGCCGACGAGGACGAGCGGCTGGCGTTCATCACCGCCCTGATGCACCTCGCCACCGTCCCGACCAGCGTCGTCCGCCTGGTGCTCGGCGTCCGGGCCGACTTCTTCGGCCACTGCCTGCAATACCCGCAGCTGCGCCAGGTTCTCGGCGAGGGGCCCGTGCTCGTCGGCGCCATGACCGCCGACGAGCTGCGGCTGGCCATCACCAAGCCCGCCGTCGATCTCGGCTACGCCGTCGAGACCGCGCTGGTCACTCGGCTCGTGTCCGAGGCCACCAACCAACCCGGCGTGCTGCCGCTGATGTCGCATGCCCTGCTGGAGACGTGGCGGCGTCGGCAGGGCATGACCCTCACCGCCGCCGGCTACGACGCTGCCGGCGGCATCAGCCACGCCATCGGCCGCACCGCCGAGACCGTCTACACTGGACTGGAGCCGCTCCAGCAATCCGTTGCCCGCCAGGTCTTTCTGCGTCTCACCGCCCTCGGCGACGGCACCGAGGACACCCGCCGCCACGTCACCAGGGCCGAGCTCGACCACGTCGAGGGCCTCTCCGAAGTCCTCGCCGCCCTGGTCGACGCCCGCCTCATCACCGTCGACCAGGACGGCGTCGACATCGCCCACGAGGCCCTCATCAGCCACTGGCCCCGGCTGCGGGAGTGGCTCACCGAGGACCGCGACAGCCTCCGCACCCAACGCCAACTCACCGAGGCCGCGGAGATCTGGGACTCCCTCAACCGCGACGATGGAGCTCTCTATCGGGGCGCTCGCCTGGAGATGACCCGCGAGTGGGTCAAGTCCAGCAGGCCGTCCCTGTCCCATCGCGAGCAGGCCTACTTCAACCGCAGCGTCGAGGTCTGCGTGCTGGAAGCCATGGCCGCCAAACGCCGAACCCGACGCCTCAAGCAGTTGGTGGCGCTGCTGGTCGTGCTCCTGGTGGCCCTGACGGGAACGACGACATACTCGCTGATCACGCAGCAGACCGTGGCCGACCAGCGGGATCGGGCGACCGTCCAGAACCTTGTCGACCAGCTTCCCGCCATAGGACGGGACAACCCGGACCTCGCGAGCGAATTGGCGCTCGCCCTGTACCGGCTCGATCCCACCGCTCGGACGCGTGGGTTGGTGCTGGCCGGTCAGGCCAACACCAGTCAGCTTCTGATGGCGCCCGAGGACTTGGCGTCGACGGCCCAACAGGGCCAGCCCCTGAACGCGACCTCGACGCTGTATGTGCACCAGGTCATGGGCGGCGCGATCGAGGTGGCGCCGGTGAAATCCGGAGACTCCTGGGCGCACCTGCCGGTGCCGGCGATCGGTGATCTTGCGCACTACCCCGTGCCGGGTGCGTTCGCACTGTCGGGGGACGGATTGCGCCTCGCGGTGGTCCGTCAGGGCGTCGACTACGACAACACGGTGGATCTGTGGGACATCGCCGACCGTGATCACCCGAAACTGGTGCGGACCTATCTGACCGACACCGAGGTCGTCGCGGCCTTCACCCCGGACAGCAGGACACTGGTGATCAGCTATGCCGGCACCGAGTCCACCGGCACCGATGGCAACGGCAAGACCACCACCAGCAATATCGACGCGCGCACATGGCTGTGGGACATCGCCGATCCGAACGCCACCCAGCCGGTCGCCGTGCTGCCGGAAACCATGCGGGCGCTGACGTTCTCCGCGGACGGCGGCACGATGATCACGCCGCCGATCGCCATCGTTTACCAGTCCAGTGACGTGATCACGAGTACTGCCGGGCCGTGGCAGATCTGGGACCTCGACGCCGTGCGGGCCGGAAAGCCGACGCAGCCGCTGAAGACAAAGGCCTTCCCGCTCAACTCACAGGTCAGCGTGTCCCCTGACGGTCGACAGTTCGCGGTCATCTCCACCACCGACGGCGCCAGTGTTCTGACGCTCTGGCAGCGCGGCGCGCACAGCGACCTGACGAAGGTGGATGAACTGCCGCTGGGCACGTACGCCGATGGCCCGGTGTTCAGCCCCGACGGCCGGCATGTCGCCGGCCTGGAGGGCGACATGGCGGTCGTGTGGGATGTCGGAAACCCGGCGGCGCCGGCTGAGTTCGCACGGATGCCGGGTGTGACCACATCGTCCAGGTTGTTCGCGTTCACCGCGGACGGGCGGCTCACCAACATCGAATCGGCGGACGTGCTGACCCGAGGGCTGGACCCGGAGGCCGCCGCGGCGAAGATCTGCGCTGCGGTGAAGAAGTCGACCGTGCCGAAGGAGAAGTGGCCGGCGTGGGGTTCGTTCTTCCCGTCGATGGACGTGCCGGAGCCCTGTTCGCGCTGAGGCTAGCCCTCCCAGTCCCAGGAAAGGCGGGGCGCATCCATCGGCCCCGGCGAGGTCGCAGCATTGGAAACTGCGAGGCCGCAGGGAGCGGCCGAAACGGGAGGCAGGAACCATGGTGGCTGGTGGCACGATCACGCCGGCGGAGGGGCTGACGCTCACCCGGATCGGGTACGGCGCGATGCAGCTGGCGGGGCCGAACGTGTTCGGGCCGCCGAGGGATCGGGGCGAGGCGGTGGCGGTGCTGCGGGCGGTGGTGGAGGCCGGCGTGACGCACATCGACACGGCGGACTTCTACGGCCCGGCGGTGACGAACGAGCTGATCAGGGAGGCGCTGCACCCGTACCCGGGGCAGCTGCACATCGTGACGAAGGTGGGGGCCAGGCGAGGGGCGGACGGGGCGTGGCTGCCGTCGCTGCACCCGGCGGACCTGAAGGCGCAGGTGCACGACAACCTGCGCAACCTGGGCCTGGACGTGCTGGACGTGGTGAACCTGAGGGTGGCGGGCCACGACGTCTCCGACGACGAGCCGGTCTCGGAGCAGTTCGGGGCGCTGGCGGAGCTGCGGGAGCAGGGCCTGATCCGGCACCTCGGCCTCAGCGGCGTCAACACCCGGCAGTTCGACGAGGCGCAGGCGATCGCCCCGGTGGTGACGGTGCAGAACCTCTACAACATCGCCAACCGCACCCACGAGGACCTGTTGGCCCGCTGCGAGAAGGAGAACATCGCCTTCGTGCCGTTCTTCCCGCTCGGCGGTTTCAGCCCGCTCCAGTCGGACGCGCTGACGGCGGTGGCGGACAAGGTCGGGGCCTCGCGCCAGCAGGTGGCGCTGGCCTGGCTGTTGCGGCGGTCCCCGGCGATCGCGCTGATCCCGGGCACGTCCTCGGTGGCGCACCTGCGGGACAACCTGGCCGTGGCCGATCTTCAGCTGCCGGCCGACGCGGTGGCCGAGCTCGACGCGATCGGGGCCTGACGTGACCACGGTGGGCTTTGTGGGACTGGGTGACCAGGGCGCGCCGATCGCGCGGGCCGTCGCCGAGGGCGGCTTCGAGCTGCACGTGTGGGCCCGGCGGCCGGCGTCGCTGGCCGTGCTGGAGGGTGTTTCCGTTGTGGCGCACGAATCCCTGACCGATCTGGGCGCATGCGACATCGTGGCGCTGTGCCTGCGGGAGGATCCGGACGCGTTCGAGGTGGCGGTCGACGGCGGCCTGTTGGCGGCGATGCGGCCGGGGTCGGTGCTGGTGCAGCACGCCACCGGATTGCCGCAGCGGGCCCGGGAATTGGCCGGGCACGCGGCCCGGCACGGGGTCGAGTTCGTCGACGCCCCGGTCAGCGGCGGCCACGCCGCGGCCGTGGCCAAGCAGCTCACCACGATCGTCGGCGGTGTGGACACCGTGGTCGAGCGGTGCCGGCCGGTGTTCGAGACGTTCTCCAAGCAGATCGTCCACATGGGACAGATCGGGACCGGCCAGTTCGGCAAGCTGTTCAACAACACACTGATGATGATGAACCACAAGAACGTCATCGACGTGCTGGCGCTGGCCGTGGACCTGGAGCTGCCGCTGCCGCGGCTGTTGGACGTGCTGCGCTCCGGCTCGGCGTCCAGCACGGCGCTGATGGCCTTCGGGCCGGCGATCACCATGGACAACGCCGAACACCTGCGCACCCTGGAGCTGATCGACATGGATCTGTTCGCCGGCGCGGTGGAGTCGTTGGGGGACAAGGCGAAGGAGGTCGTCCGGCAGGCCGTCGCGGGGGCCGAGGGCCTGCCGGAACTAACCAGGGTGATCGGTTAGCGCTGCACGGTGAACTGGTCGACGGCCGTGCCGTCCTCGGTCAGCGACCGAACCGTCATCCGGGCCGGTGTGGTTCCCTTGGCGGGGGCGACATCCACGGCGACCAGGCAGTAGCCGGTGTAGCGGACACGGGACCAGGTGACCTTGACGGTCTTGTCGTGACCGCCCTCATCGGACACCTTCATCGGCTGCGTGCCGTCGTTGCTGGTCTCGTGGCCCATGTACGTGTCGGTGCCGGGGAAGGAGTAGATGCCGCCGCCCCCGCCGCCGGCCACCACGTAGGTGGTGCCGTCCTTGGCCGGGGTCACGGTGTCCCCGGAGGGGAGCTTGCGGGTGGCCTTGCCGGCGCGGATCGGGTCGGTGCGCTCGTAGATGTGGTTGTGCCCGTTGAGGACCAGGTCCACTGTGTACTGATCGAACAGCGGGCCCCACTTCTGCTGCGCGCCGAGCTCGGCGCCGTTGTCCTGGCACGTCGAGTAGACGCACTGGTGGAAGTAGACGACGATGAAGTCCAGCGTCGGGTCGGCGCGCATCGCGGCCAGCGTCGACTTCAGCCAGGCCAGCTGCTTTCCCTTGGTGTAGTCCAGGTTGGCCGGCGTGTTGTAGCAGATGTCGTTGCCGTCCAGGCTGATCAGGCCGACGTTCTGGTACCGCCACGAGTAGATGCCGGTCGACCCGCTCCAGGCGTTGTCCGGCATGGTGAACCGGGCCCGGACGCCGCCGTAGCCGTCGGCGGCGTACCACGGCTCCATCTCGTGGTTGCCGACCGCGATCATCCACGGGATCTGGGCGGCCGCCGGCTCGTTCTGCCGGAAGAACCCGTCCCACACCCGGGCGTCGTACTTGTTGTCGGTGCCGCCGTCGCCGTCGGTGTTGGCGTAGCTGAGATCGCCCATGTGCAGGTGGAAGGCGGGGGACAGGCCGGAGATCAGGTTGGCGGTGGCGATCGCGTTGTAGCCGACGCCCTGGTCGCCGAAGGCGGTGAAGCCGAAGCCGGCGCCACGGCCGGCGGCCGGCGCGGTGCGGAAGGTGGCCACGCCGTCCAGCCGGCCGGCCGGGTCGTAACCCTGGTGGCCCACCACGTAGTAGTAGGTGGTGTCCGGCACCAGGCGGTCCAGGCGGGCGTGCAGGTATTGCTGCACCACGGTTTTCGGCTTGACCAGCGGCTCGTCCTCGACCGGGTGCTGCCAGGACAGCTGGCTGGTCAGGGTGCGGACCTCGGCGGCGATGGGGGAGCCGAGGTCGGTGGGGCTGGTGCCGATCCGGATGAACGGCCCGGTCACGGCCGCCGGCGCCTGCCACGACACGACGACCTGTTGGGACGGGTCCGCGCCGAAGGCCAGGTGCCGGCCGAACGGCCGTAGCGCCGATCCGGAGACCCTCTCGGTGGCCGCGCTCGCCATGGGCAGCGCCCCGCCCACCGCCAGCGCCGCCCCGCCCACCACGCCGGCGCGGAACAGCGCCCGACGCGTGTAGCGAGCCGTGTAGCGCTCATGTTGCTCGGCCAACGTCAGGTTGCGTCCAGGTGTGTTCCGCATGAACGAAAAAGTTAGGAAACTTTCCTATTTAGTGTCAAGGGTCACACCGGCGGCGTCAACCGCCTGGAGCAGGCCGGAACCGGTGCCGAAAAAGTCACGGTCCTCTGTTGGCGGTGAATCGGATCGCGGAGAAAGTCCTTGTCGGGTGCTTGACAGGCTGAGTCTTATTACGCAACTGTGGTGGGATGGGCGAGTGGCACAAGACCGCGTGCAGCCTCTGCTACGTCAACTGCGGCATCGAGGTGCAGACCGAGGGCAGGGCGATCACGCGCGTGCGCGGGGATCGGGAGAACCCGCGGTCGCGGGGGTACCTGTGCCAGAAGGCGCAACGGCTGACGTGGTACGGGGACCACGGGGACCGGCTGATGACGCCGCTGCGGCGGCGGGAAGACGGCACGCATGAGCCGGTGAGCTGGGAGAGCGCTCTCCGAGAGATCGCGGCGAAGCTGGCGGCGGTCCGGGACGAGGACCTGGCGGCGGGGCGGCCGGGGTCGATGGCGTACGTGGGCGGCGGCGGGCAGGGCAACCACTCGGGTGGGGGCTACGGCCTCGCGCTGCGGAGGTGGATGAACTCCAGCCGGTTCTTCGGGGCGCTGTCGCAGGAGAAGACCGGCGACTTCTGGGTCAACGGCAAGATGTTCGGCGGCCAGACCACCCACACCGCCGAGGGTGTGGAGGAATGCGACCTGCTGCTGGTGATCGGCTGCAACCCCTGGCTGGCCAACGGGTTCACCCGGGCCCGCAGCGCGGTGAACGACATCAAGAACGACCCGGCCCGCCGGATGATCGTGATCGACCCGCGCCGCACGGAGACGGCTGAGGTGGCGGACGTGCACCTGCCGCTGCGCCCGGGCACGGACGCCTACCTGCTCGGCGCGATGCTGGCGCTGATCATCGAGCGGGGCGGGGTGGACGCCGAGTTCCTCAACGCCCGCACCGAAGGCTTCGCGCAGGTGAAGGCGACGCTGGAGAAGATCACGGTGGGCCAGTGGATCGCGCACGCGGAGGTCGAGCGGGCCGACGTCGACCGGGCGGTGGACCTGATCCTGGCGGCCGAGGCCATGACGGTCCGGGTGGAGCTGGGCATCCAGCAGGGCCGAAACTCCACATTGAACAGTTACCTGGAGAAGCTGCTCTACCTGCTCACCGGCAACTTCGGCCGGCCCGGCACCAACGCCCTGCACACCTGGCTGATGCCGCTGTGGAGCGAATCCCGGGGCGAGCGCTCGGAGATCACCGGCTTCGAGTACATCGGCGGCATGCTGCCGCTGAACACCCTGGCCGAGGAGATCCTGGCCGACCACCCGAACCGGGCCCGGGTGCTGTGGGTGGAGTCCTCGAACCCGGCCAACACGGCGGCGGACACGGCGGGCATCGAGCGGGCGATCCGCGCGGCCGAGTTGTCGGTGGTGATCGACGTGGCCTTCACCGAGACGGCGGCGCTGGCCGACTACGTGCTGCCGGCGGCCTCCCAGCACGAGAAGTGGGAGTTCACGTTCTTCGACTTCGAGTTCCCCGTCAACTACTTCCACCTGCGGCCGCCGCTGTTCGAGCCGCTGCCGGGCACGCTGGTGGAGGCCGAGATCTACGCCCGGCTGTTCGAGGAGCTCGGCCTGCTGCCGGAGCAGTCCACAATGGACGATCTGGCCGCGCTGCCGAGAACGGAGCTGATCAAGGCGGCGGGCCCGGTGTTGCAGGAAAATCCGGCGATCGCGCCGTTGTTGCTGTATCGGACGCTCGGGCCGAGCTTGCCCAACGGCGCGGCGTCTGCGGCGGTGCTGTGGCCGGGCTGCCTGACACTGGCCAAACGGATGCCCGTTGCCGTGCAACGAGCTTTGGACACCGACCTGGAAGGGCCGGCGCTGGCGTCGGAGCTGTTCGACCGGATCCTGGCCAGCCCCAGCGGACTGGCCTTCAGCAAGCACGAGTACGACGAGGTCTGGCAGCTGATGCGGCACGACCGCGTGCACCTGGCCGTGCCGGAACTGCTGACCTGGCTGGAAAGTCTCGACCCGGAGCGGGACCGCCCCGACCCGGAGTACCCGCTGTCGTTGAGCAACGGCCAACGCCGGCGACACAACGCCAACCAGATCCTGCGCCCGCCGAGCTGGCGCCGCACCGACCCGGACGGCGCACTGCACGTCCGGACCGACGACCTGGCGGCGATCGACGCCGCCGAGGGCGACTGGGTGGCGATCGTCAGCCGGGTCGGCCGGATCGTGGTCCGGGCGGAGATCGACGACTCGCTGCGCAAGGGCCAACTGGCGCTGCCACACGGGTTCGGCATGTCCGTGCCGGACGGCCGTGGCGGGCGGGTCGTGCACGGCCCGCGGATCAATGTGATCACCGACGCTCAGGACCGGGACCCGATCGCCGGCACCCCGCACCACAAGGACATGCCGGTACGGCTGGAGCGGGCCACCGCCGCCGAGACCGAGGCGGCGGAGCGGGACGCGGAAGTGGTGCACGCCCTCATCTCCGCCGGCTCCTGAGCATTCACCTGTCCTGCACGGTGACCCCCATGGACCGAGCGGTGCCGGCGACGATGCGCATGGCCACATCGAGGTCCGTCGTGTTCAGGTCGGGCAGCTTGCGCTGGGCGACCGCCCGCAGCTGAGCAACACTCAGCTGGCCGGCTGAGCGGTGCCCGGGCCGATCGGATCCCTTGCCAACCAGGGCCTTGCGGATCAAGTGCGAGGTCGGCGGCGTCTTCAGGCGTAGCTCGAACGACCGGTCGTCGGCGACACTGATCACCACCGGCACGACGTCGCCACGCTGGTCGGCGGTCGCCTTGTCGTAACTTCGCTTGACCTCGACCAGGTTGACGCCGGTCTGGCCGAGCATCTTGCCGAGGTCGGCCATGGCGGCGTTGCCCGCCTCCAGGTGCAGGGTGATCTTTTTCTTCACGGATGCCATGGCGGCGGACGCTAGGGGCTGACGTAGCTGGAGAGTCAACGCGAATTGCGCGAGCCCGGCTCTTGTGTCAGCATTGTGTCGACCCTTTGATACAAAGTTGGGGTGGACATGAACCACATCCTGCTGCTCGTCGGCGTCACCGTGGTGTTCGCCGCGGTGGTGCTGCTGGTGCTCTGGCCGACCGTCCGCAGTGGACCGCGGCTGCTGCGCAACTGGGGTGTGGCCGAGTCCACCCCGGAACAGGGCCGCATCGCCCGGCTCTACCTGCTCCACCGGCGTGTGCTCTACGTGGTGCTCATCATCGTGGCCGGCCTGATCGGCGGGCTCACCGACGAGAGTCAACGCCAAGCGGCGTTTCCCAGCGCGTACTTCCCCTACATCGGGTGGCTGCTGGCGGCGCTGCTGCTGGGCGAGCTGATCGCGATGCTGCGGCCGGTCAACGGCCCGGTTCGGGTGGCCACGTTGGAGCGTCGCACCATCCGTGACGTGCTGCCGATGTGGATGATCATCGTGCACCTGGCCACGGTCGTGCTCTCGGTGGCCGGCATCCTGTGGGCCGACGTGGACGACCGCACGGGGGCCGGCCTTCCGCCGGTCTGGGGCCAGGTGCTGCTGGTGATCGCCAGCGCGGCGGCGGTGTACGCCGTGGCCTGGCTGACGGTGGCCCGCCCGGCCGCGGGCGACGCTGTGGTCGACCGGGCGCTCCGGCTGCGCAGCGCCCGGGTCGTGATCGGCATCGGCACGATGTTCGCGGCCACCATGCTGGCCGGCGCGCTCTACATGATCGGCAGGTGGCACCAGACGGCAGCCACCGTTGGCGCCGTTGCGCTGCTGTACGGACTGGTCATGTGGGGCGTGATGGCCAGTGCCTTCGCGTTCTGGAGCGGGTTGCGCGGACAGGTGCCGGCGCGCAATGGCTGACCTGGTCCAGATCGCGGTGGAGCCGGACAACGGCGTCGCCCCATGGCGGCAGGTGCGGGACCAGATCGCGGCCCGGATCGGCTCGGGCGAGTTGCCCGTCGGGGCGAAGCTGCCGACGATCCGGCAGCTCGCCCGGGACCTGGGCCTGGCCGCCGGCACGGTGGCCAGGGCCTATCGGGAGCTGGAGGCGGCCGGCGTGTTGCAGACCGCCCGCCGGCAGGGAACCGTTGTGGCGCAACGGGTCGTGCCGGACGAGGCAGCGCGGCAATTGCGGGCGGCGGCCGCGGGTTTCGTGACCAGCGCCCAGGCCCTGGGCTTCGGCGAGGAAGCGGCGTTGGCCGCCGTGCGAGCGCAGTATCAGTCGACGCAGGGGATGTCGCCGCCCATCACCGCGCCGCCCTGAGGGCCTTCGGTCGGGATGGGCACGGAGGTCGGCGTCGACGCCGTCGCGCCGCCGGAAAGCGTTGCCGGCCATGTGAAGTCGGCGCCGAGATAGAGGGCGACGTGGTGCGCGGCGGCGGCGCTGCTGGCCACCAGCTTGGCGTTGCCGAGCAGCGCCGCCAACGCGGTGGCGTCCTCCTTGGCGGCGCTGCCGTAGTAGACCGTGGTGGTGGCCTGCCTGGCGGTGGGGGTGACCTCGCCGGCCTTGAAGCCGTTGGCGGCCAACGCGTCCGACAGCTTCTTGCCGGTGCCGTCGGGCGCGCCGGCGTTGCGGATGTCCACAGTGGAGCCCTGGCCCTTGATCGCCGGTGGCGCCGAGGTCGTGGTGGTCGGGGCCGGGGCGCCGGTGGTGGCGGCCGGGGGAGCGAACAGGGTGTGCACGACCGCCCGCACGGTGGGAACGTCGATGTTGTTGATGTCCTGGCCGTTGGCGTCCTTGCCGTAACCCAGGATCGGCAGCGTGTGGAACTCGATGTTGCCCGAGGTCAGCGCGGTGGCCTGCTGGGCGAAGGCGAGCAGGTCCCAGTCCTTGTCCATCACCACGTCCTTGGACGCGACGGTGAGCAGGTCCTGCATCTTGCCCAGGCTGCCGAACACGCCCTGGCCCTTGAGCTTGGTGGTGACGGAGGCCAGGAAGGCCTGCTGCCGGTGGGTGCGGTCGAGGTCGTTGTTGGGCAGGTTGTCCCGCTGCCGCACGAAGGCCAGCGCCTGCGCGCCGTCCAGATGTTGCCGCCCCTGCTTGAAGTTGGCCCCGGCGTTGGTGTCGGAGGTGGCGTGGTTGAGGCAGACGTCGATGCCGCCGAGCTGGGTGGCCAGGTCGTAGAAGCCGGCCAGGCTGATCTCGGCGAAGTGGTCGATGGGGATGTCCAGCAGGTGCTCGATGTTGGCGATGGTGGCCGCGCGGCCGGCCTCCCGGCTGTCCCGCTCCAGCTGGGGGCCGCGCTCGCCCTTGGCGTAGAGCTCCTCCTGCTTCTGCGCCTTGGCCAGGCCGTAGGCCTCCTTGATCTTGCCGGTGCGCTCGCCGTACAGAGTGTCCACAAAGGTCACTTCGTCGTCGCGGGGCACCGACACCGCCGTCGCCTTGCTGCCGTCGTTGGGCACGTGCACGACGATCATCGTGTTGGTGTTGTAGCCGCCGCGCGAGCCGTCGCCGGCGTGCAGGGCGGCCTCCACGGCCGGCGGCAGCGGGTTGCCGTCCAGGTCGAGGCGGGTGGTCAGGCCCATGACCAGGATGTTCTGCGCCCCGTCCTTGGACTTCGGGCTGTCCGGGTTGATCGCCGAGGACGACCCGAGGCCCTGCAGCTGCTCGTAGGTGCCGTACGCGACGCCGAAGGTGGCCAACACCGCGACCGATGCGGTGGCCGCCACCACCTTGCCGGCCAGCACGGCCGCACGCTTCCCCATGGCGTCCCTACGCCGAAGTGGCGTCCCGGGTTGCACGTGTGGCCGGAGTCATAGCTCAGAGCCGAGGCGGCCCGCACCAGTTCGGTGGCTACGGTGTCTTGGCGGCCAGCAGATGCCGCGCGGCGTCGACCAACACCCGCCCGTGCAAGGCGAACAGCGCCCCCAGGTCGACGGAATCGCCGCCGATCTCGACCGCCACGAAGAAGCCGTCCACCGCCGCCATGGCGTACACCGCCAACAGCTCGTTCTCACGGTCGCCGAGCTCCGGCGCGTACTCCCGCACCAACTCCCGGATCCGCGTCAGGGTCTTGGCCCGCACCTCCAGGAACACCCGCCGGGCGCTGGCTTCCCGGGGCCGCCGCTCCAGGGTCAGCATGAGGCCCAGGCGGAGGAAGTCGGGGGTCTCGACCAGGGCCCTGCCGATGCGCACGACCAGGTCGACGATGTCGTCGCCCTCGAGCTCGAAGGCCGTCATCCACTCGGCGAAGCTGCGCTCGATCACCGCGGCGATGAGCTCGTCCTTGTCCTTGAAGTGCCAGTAGATGGAGCTGGCCGGCAGCCCGGCCCGGGTGCTGACCTGGGCGATGCTGGTCCCGTCGTAGCCGCGTTCGCCGGCCACCTCGGCCGCCGCGTCCAGGATGCGCCGCCGCGACTCCTCGCCGTTGGCCCGCCGCCTGCGTCCCTCGGTCACCGCGACCACCTCCTTGACAACGCAGCTTACTGTAGCGACCATTCCAGTAATTACCGTAGTGATCGCTACAGGAACGAGGTCCGGTGTCCCACTACGACGTCGCCGTCGTCGGTTACGGCCCGACCGGCGTCACCGCCGCCAACCTGCTCGGCGCGCTCGGCGTGTCGACGCTGGTCGTCGAGCGCGATCCCGAGGTCTACGGCCGCGCCCGGGCGATCTCCACCGACGAGGAGATAGTCCGGATCTGGCAACGGATCGGGCTGGCCGACGAGCTCACCCGCGACATGGTGCCCGACCTGCCGATCAGCTTCGTCGACCAGCGCGGCCGCTCGTTCTACGACGCCGCGTTCACTTCTCGCGGCCACGGCTACCCGCCGCAGCTGTTCATCTACCAGCCCGCCCTGGAAACCACGCTCCGCCAGGGCGTGAAACGACATCCGAACGTCACCGTGCGGCTCGGCGCCGCCTGCCAGGCGATTCGCCAGCGTCCCGACGCCGTCGAGTTGGACCTGTCCGACGGCGCCGAGACCGCGCGGTACGTGATCGCCGCCGACGGCGGCTCCAGCCCGATCCGCGGCCAGTTGGGCGTCCGCTTCGACGGCCGCACCTACGAGGACCGCTGGGTGGTCGTCGACACCAAGGTCAAGCGGGACTGGCCCGGCCACGACCGGCTCCGGTTCCACTGCGACCCGGCCCGCCCGGCCGTCGACTGTCCGACCCCGCTCGGCCACCACCGCTGGGAATTCCCCGTGTTGCCAGGGGAAAGCGAGCAGCAGCTGACCCAGGACGTCTGGCGGCTGCTGGCCCGCTACGGTATCACCGACGAGCACGTCGACATCCTGCGGGCCGTCGTCTACAGCCACCACGTGCGGGTGGCCGAACGCTGGCGCGTGGGCCGGGTGTTCCTGGCCGGCGACGCCGCGCACGCGATGCCGCCGTGGATCGGCCAGGGCATGGCTGCCGGGGTTCGGGACGTGGCCAACCTCTGCTGGAAGCTGGCCGGCGTGCTGAGCGGGGAGCTGTCCGACAGCGTTCTCGACTCGTACGAGGTCGAACGGAAACCGCACGTCCGGGCGACCATGAACCGGGCAGCACAGGTCGGCCGGCTGATCACCGAACGCCGGCCGGCCGTCACCAGGACCCGGGACGCGCTGCTTCACCGCTTCGGCCGCAGCACCTGGTCGCAGCGGCTCGTGATGAGCCGGAGCTGGGTCCCGGAGGCCCACTACACCAAGGGTTTTGTCGAACGCGGCCGGGCCGCCGGCCGCAAGATCCCGCAGCCGTGGGTGCTCGACGCCCGTGGCGACCGCCGCCGCCTCGACGATGTCATCGGGCCGGGTTGGGCGGTCCTCAGCCTCCGTGACGAAGCTGGCGCGGTCACCGTGCTGCCGCCCGGCTCCGCCGCCCGAGCCGGCTGCGTCGTCGACATCGCTGGCACGCTCATCGCCTGGCTCCGCCGGCACCGCGCCGAGACGATCACCCTCCGCCCGGACGGCTTCGTCCACTCCTCCCGGAAGCGAACCCCATGAACGAACGTGTTGTGCAAGCCGGCCGCCACCGGATCTTCCTGACCGAGACCGGCGCCGGCCCGGCCGTCCTGCTGCTGCACGGCGGCGGTCCGGGCGCCTCCGGCATGCCGACCTACAGCGCCAACATCGACGCCCTGGCCAAGCAGTTCCGGGTGATCGTGCCCGATCTGCCCGGCTACGGCCGCTCCAGCAAGACCATCGACCAGAGCGACCCGTTCGGTTCGCTGGCCGAGGCCGTGCGCGGCGTGCTCGACGCGCTGAGCCTGGAATCCGCCAGCCTGGTCGGCAATTCCTACGGCGGCTCGGCCGCGCTGCGGCTGGCCCTGGACACTCCGTCCCGTGTGGACCGACTCGTTCTGATGGGGCCGGGCGGCATCGGCACCGCCAAGTCGTTGCCCACCCGGGGCTTGCGTCGGCTGCTCGGCTACTACCCCGAGCCCAGTCGGGAGAAGCTCGCCACCTTCATCCGTGAGTACCTGGTGTTCGACGGTTCTTCGGTGTCGGACGCGATGCTGGACGAGCGGTACCGCGCCAGCCTCGACCCCGAGGTGATCGCCAATCCGCCGCTGCGCCGGCCGTCCAGCCTGAAGACGTTGCGGCGCATGGACTTCACGCTCGACCGCCGGCTGCGCACGCTCGACGTGCCGACGCTTGTGTTGTGGGGCGTCAAGGATCGGGTCAACCGTCCGTCCGGTGGGACGACATTGGCCCGGACCATGCCCAACTGCGACCTGATGCTGTTCGGCAACACCGGCCACTGGGTGCAATGGGAGTGCGCCGACCGGTTCAACAGCATGGTCGCCGAGTTCATCGGGAGCGCCGCGTGAACGACGTCTTCGGCAATGTGCACCTGGGGTACGTGGTCGTCGAGACGCGGAAGTTCGCCGACTGGCGGCGATTCGGCGTCGACGCCATCGGCATGCCGGTCGAGCACCTGGATCACGGGACCATGCGGTTCCGGCTCGACGACCGCGAATGCCGGTTCCTGCTGCACTACGGCCCGGCCGAGGACGCCGTGGCCATCGGCTGGCACATCGACGACCACGAGACGTTCGACCGGATCCTGGCCCGGGTCGTCGACCGGGGCGTGCCGGTCACCGAGGGCACCGCCGAGGAGGCCGCCCACCGCGGCGTCGAACGCCTCTGGCGCTTCCCCGGGCCCAAGGGCCTGGCCCAGGAGATCTTCACCACGCCGGTCGTGAACCCCGTACCGGTCAAGGGTTTTGTCACCGGCGAGGGCGGCATGGGCCACATCGCCGTCACCTCGGTCGAGCCGCACAAGGTGCGTGGCTACTACAACACGGTGTTCGACGCCCGGCTCACCGACTACGTCGACGAGACCATCAGCGGCGTCAAGCTCAAGATCCGCTTCCTGCGGGTGAACAGCCGGCACCACTCCGTCGCCGTCGCGGCCATCGGCGGCCTGCGGCTGGACCCCATCCGCACCCGGATCCAGCACCTCAACATCCAGGTCGCCGACCTCGACGACATGACCCAGGCCTACCTTCGGGTTCACCAACTGGGCTTCGGCATGGCCCTGTCGGTCGGCCAGCACACCAACGACCGCGAGCTCTCCTTCTACGCCCGCAGCCCGTCCGGCTTCGAGTGGGAGGTCGGCTGGAACCCGGTCGCCATCGACGAGTCCACCTGGGAGCCCGCCACCTACCAGGGCATCAGCATCTGGGGCCACACGCCCGTCGGCCAGACCGTGCTGGACCGCCTGGCCCAGTTCAAGCGCGCCGCCCAGTCCCTGCGGGCACGAGAGGAAACCGTCCCCGCCCTCAGTGGCCCCGGCATCCCCGACGACTGACCACGCCAGCCCCGTACTGGCGCGGCCTTTCCTGGCGTTAGGTGGGGTCCGCTGGGCGCATCGACCACAGTTCTGGGAACGGCAGGTCGGTAAGTGAGGCCGCCAGCCAGTCCGCGGCGGGTTTGCCGTAGTAGCCGGGGCGGTTGCCGAAGGTGCGGCGGGTGGCCAGCAGGTGCAGGTGGCGGTATTCGGCGTAGCCCTCGGCGACGGCCAGCAACGCGTCGGCGAGGGCGGCCAGGTCGGGGTGGTCGCCGGCGAGCGCGCGGCCCCAGGAGAGCTCGGTCGAGGGCCCGTCGGAGACGTCGAAACCACGGCCCCGCAACACATCCAGCACGGCATCGTAGACGCCGGGCTCGCGCAGGGTGTCGAGCAGGTCCCGGTGCTGCTCCGGCATGGCGGCGACGGGCTCGGCCAGGGCGGCCGACTTGAGGCCGAGCAGGTAGGAGAGCTCGCGAAACTTCCACGACTGTAAGGAGGACGACTTGCCGTGGGTGCTGGACATGCCCTGCTTGATCGGCAGGAAGTCGTGCGCCTTCATCCAGGTCAGCGACTGCCAGGAGGCGTTGAGGCCGGTGAAATGGCTGTCGGCGCGGCGAAGGGTGGAGGTGGCGGTTACTAGGTCGCCGGTGCGGAGGTGGTCGATGGCGTAACGGAGTTCCTGGGCGATGAGGGAGAAGTACAGCTCCTGGACCTGGCACACGACCAGGAACGAGAGCTCGCCCTCGGTGCCGCTGACCGGCTGCTGAAGGGAATGCAGTTCGCGGGCGCGTAGATACGAGTTGTAGGCGGTCACTTGAGGAACTCCAGGGCGTTGCCGCCGAGGATCTTGGCCTTGTCGGCCTCGCTGAGGAAGTCGGACTTCTGCACCACCCGACCGACCGGCCGTTCGCCCAGCGGATACGGATAGTCGCTGCCCAGCATGACGTTGTCCACGCCCAGGGTGTCGACCAGCAGCCGCAGCGCGGCCGGCTCGAACACGACGCTGTCCACTCTGAATCGACCGACGTAGCCCGACGGCGGCAGCGAGGAGGTGCCGAGAATGTCGTGCCGCTGGTGCCACGCGTTCTCCAGCCGCCCCAA
Source organism: Kutzneria sp. NPDC052558 (assembly GCF_044547355.1). Lineage (NCBI taxonomy): Bacteria > Bacillati > Actinomycetota > Actinomycetes > Pseudonocardiales > Pseudonocardiaceae > Kutzneria > Kutzneria sp. NPDC052558. Next base: position 249,433 of record NZ_JBIUAG010000009.1, on the reverse strand, counting down.
CCAGAACGCGAACGAACCGCCGCCGTGGGCGAAGCAGATCCGCAGGCTGTCGGGCACCCGGTCGAACACGCCGCCGAGCACCATCGCCACCAGCGACAGGTGGGTCTCGGCCGGCATGCCGGTGATCCACTGCGCCATCCACCGGTTCAGCCGGGGCGAGGACGGCATGTCCCACGGGTGCACGAAAACCGGCACACCCCGAGTGGCGCAGTGGTGCAGGAACTCGACGATGCCGGCGTCGTCCAGGTCGCGGTCGCCGACGTGGTTGCCGATCTCCACGCCGCGATGCCCGTTGTCCAGGCACCGATCCAGCTCCCGGCAGGCCAGATCCGCGACCTGCAGGGGAACTTGGCAGAACGGGATGAGCCGGCCGTTGGACGGCTCGGTCAGTGCCAGCGAGGCGTCGTTGAACACCGACGAGATGCGCAGCGCCTCGCGCGGGGACCGCTCGTAGGAGAAGAACACCGGCGTCGGCGACACGACCTGAGCGTCCACGCCGTCGGATCCCATGTCCGCCAGGCGTTCCGCCTGGTCCCAGCTGTTGGCCTGGATGCGCCGGAACTCCCGCGACCCGACCATGATCGTGGCCTCGCGCTCGCTGTCCACCCGCAGCCACGGGGCGTCGTCCCAGCCCAGCGCCGGCCACCGCGCCGGCACATTGTGGGTGTGGATGTCGATGACGGTCATCGGGCGGACTTCCCAGGGTGCACGACGCCGCAGTTGGCGCACTTGCGGAGGTTCTCGTCGGCGTAGAACTGCTCGAACACCGGCGGCAGGTCGGCCACGATGTCCCGCACCTGGAGCTCGATCTCGTGCACGAGCGCGTTGCAGTCCAGGCAGTACCACTGGAACTTCTCCAGCGTGCCCTCCTCGCGGATGCGCTCCAGCACGATGCCGACCGAGCCGGGGTTGGGGCGCTGCGGCGAGTGCGGGGTGTTCCTGGGCAGCAGCCACATCTCGCCCTCGCGGACATGCTGGGTGACCACGCCCTCGTCGGTCTGGAGGTTGATGTGCATGTCCCCGCGGAACTGGAAGAACCATTCCTCGTACGGGTCGACGTGGAAGTCGGTGCGCTCGTTGGGGCCGCCGACCACCTGCACGATGAAGTCGCCCTGCGGGGCCCACATCTCCCTGTTGCTCACCGGCGGCGTGAGCAGATGCTGGTTCTCCTCGACCCACCGGGCGAAGTTGAACGCCGGGTTCAGCGTGGTCATTGCTGGCCGCCTTTCAGCAGGGCAACTGCCTGGATCTCGATGAGCAGGTGCGGGTGGGGGAGCTGGTGCACGGCCACGGTGGTGCGGGCCGGGCCGTTCTCGTCGAAGAACCGGCCGTAGACCTCGTTGTAGCCGACGAAGTCGTTCATGGTCACCAGGTAGCTGGTGACCTGTACGACGTCGGACAGTTCGGCCCCGACCGACCCGAGGATGTCCCGGATGTTCTCGATCACCGCCGTGGTCTGTTCGCGGATGTCGAGCGTGGTGGCGCCGAAGGCGTCCACCTCGGCCCCGGCGATGGTGTTGTCGGCGCGGCGGCTGCTGGTGCCGGACACGAAGGCGAAGCCGCCGGCGATCCGGACGTGCGGGAACCGCCCGCGCGGGGTGGCCTTGCCGGCCACTGTCTTGGCGTTCACAGTTTCACGCACACATTCGTCGGCTCGGTGTAGAAGTGGAGGGAGTGAAGGCCGCCTTCGCGGCCGATGCCGGACAGGCCGGAGCCGCCGAACGGGGAACGCAGGTCCCGCAGGTACCAGGTGTTGAGCCAGGACATGCCGACCCGCATCGCCCCGGCGACCCGGTGCCCGCGTTGGAGGTCGGTCGTCCAGACGGCGGCGGCCAGACCGTACGGGCTGTCGTTGGCCAGGCGGATCGCCTCCCGTTCGGTGTCGAACGGCATCAGGGCGGCGACCGGGCCGAAGATCTCCTCCTGCACGATCCGCGCCGAGTTGGCGACCCCGGTCCACAGCGCCGGCTCAACCCACGCTCCGCCGGCCAGCTCCCGGCCGACGTCGGGAATCCCGCCCCCGGTGAGGAGTTGCGCGCCCTCCTGCTCGGCGATCGCGTAGTAGGACAGCACCTTCTCCCGGTGCCCCTGGGAGATCAGCGGACCGGTGGTCGTGCGTGGGTCGTCGGGACGGCCGAAGCGCAGCTCCTGGGCCCGCTTGACCAGCCCGGCGGCGACCTGGTCGAAGATCCCGCGCTGCACGTAGATCCGTTCCGTGCACAGGCAGACCTGTCCGGTGTTGGTGAACACCGACCGGGCCAGGCCGTCCACGGTGGAGTCGATGTCGGCGTCCTCGAACACGATCGCCGCGTTCTTGCCGCCGAGCTCGAACGAGACCGGCAGCACCCGCGGCGCGACCGCCTTCATGATCGCGGCGCCGGTGCGGGACTCGCCGGTGAAGGTGATGCCGTCGACGTCCGGGTGCGTGGTCAGGAACTCGCCGGCCGATCCGGGGCCGAAGCCGTGCACCACGTTGAACGCGCCGGCCGGGGCCCCGGCCTCGGTGATGATCTCGGCCAGCACGGTGGCGCTGGCCGGCGTCTCCTCCGACGGCTTGACCACCACGGCGTTGCCGGTGGCCAGCGCCGGCGCGACCTTCCAGGTCAGCAGCAACAGCGGCAGGTTCCAGGGCACGATCACCCCGACCACGCCCAGCGGGCGGCGAACCGCGTAGTTCAGGGCCGTCTCGGTGAGGAAGGAGTCGACGCCCAGCCCGGCCACCAGGTCGGCGGCGGCGCGGAAGTTGGCCGCCGCCCGCGTGACGTCGAGCTCGCGGGCCAGCGGCAGCGGCTTGCCGGTGTCGGCGACCTCGGCGGCCAGCAGGTCGTCGAACCGGGCCTCGATCCGGTCGGCGATGCGGCGCAGCAGCGCGACCCGGTCGGCCGCGGTGAACCGGCCCCACGCGCCGTCCAGCGCGGCCCGGGCGGCGCGGACCGCGCGGTCCACCACCTCGCGATCGGCCGCCTGGACGCGGGCCACGAGCGAGCCGTCCACCGGGTTGACGTCGTCGAACTCCTCGCCGCCGTCCACGAAACTTCCCCCGACGAAGTTCTGCAACAGGCGTGTCATGGCATTGATCGTGGCCGCCGGGAGCTATGCCTGACCAATGCTTGAACCAGCCGGAGATATGCTCGTATCGACATAACCGCGGATCTCCGCGCCGACTGCCTCCAGATGCCCCACGAACGCGTCCAGGCTCGGGCTGCGGCCACGGCCGGCGGCCAGGGTGAGGCCGACCAGCCGGTGCACGTTGGGCAGCTCCACCGGCAGCACCGCCAGCGCCGGGTCGTCGCGGGCCAGCAAGGCGGGAAGCGTGGCGATCATGTCCGCGTCGATCAGCAGCGTGCGCAGCGTCGGCAGGGAGGTGCACTCCACCCGGTTGGTCGGAATCCCCAGGCCCTGCTGGAAGAACACCTGCTCCACCTCGCCCCGCAGCGAGGTCTGCGACACCGGCAGCACCCACGGGTAGTCGATCAGGTCGGCCAGCTCCGCACCGACCAGTTCAGTTGCCGGATGCCCGGCGCGGACCACCACCCGGACCGGCTCGTGGTAGAGCCGGATCCGGCGGGTCCGCTCGTCGGCGTCGGGCGTCAGCCGGCCCACCACCACGTCGATGTCGCCGGTCAGCAGGCCCTCGGTCAGCCGGTCCGGGGTGGCCTCCCGGACCACCACCGTCACGTACGGGAACTGCCGCTTGAGCCGGGCGATCGCCGTCGGCAGCAGCACGTTCGCGCCGCTGAGGTGGTTGCCCACCACCACCGTGCCGACCATGCCCGCGCTCAGCTCGGCCACGTGCCGCCCGGCCTGCCGGATCTGCGCGACGATCGCCCGCGCGTCGTCCACGAACGCCCGCCCGTAGGCGTTCGCCGCCACCCCGCGCGGCCCCCGGTTGAACAGCTCCACCCCGAGGATCTGCTCCAGCTCCCGCAGCCCCCGGGTCACCACCGGCTGCGTCACCCGCAGCCGCTCGGCCGCCCCCACGATGCTGCCCTGCTCGGCCACGGTGATCACCAGGACCAGGTGCCGCACCTTGAGACGGCCGTCCAGCAGGCGGTTGATGTCCATGGCCCCATCTTCGGCCCACCGGCGTCAGCGGGCCCACCTCGGCCTCGATCACCGCCGCGGCCGACGGCTCCACCAGGGCCACCACTGCGGCCTTGGTGGCGGAGCCCGGCATCGGCCGTGAGTCACCAGGTGAGTCTGGTGTCGTCCTGGAAGACCTCGCCCGACGGGCCGTCTTCGTCCACAGTGGCCAGTCGGATGACGACGGCTGCGCCCTGCTCGGGGGCGCCGGCGCCGCGGTGGCCGTTGAAGTCGGTGGCAACGTGGCCGGGGGCGGCGCCGTTGGTCTTCAGTGTGGTCGAGGTCGCGAGTGCCCATCGGGACGGTGCAGCCCCGGGCGCGCTGCTCGGCCGCATCGCCGGCCGCTAGGGTGGGCCGGTGGCGATCAAGCTCGTCGTAGTCGACGACCAGGCGTCGGTCCGCGAGGCGCTGGCGGTGATGCTGGGGCTGGCCGAGGACGTGGACGTGGTGGGCACGGCGACCAACGGCGAGGAAGCGGTCGCGGTCGTGGGGGAGCAGCGCCCGGATGTGGTGCTGATGGACCTGCACATGCCGAAGATGGGCGGCGTGGCGGCGACGGCGAAGATCCATGAGCTGGCGCCGGACGTGCATGTGGTGGTGCTGACCACTTTCGAGGACGACGAGTCGATCCTGGCCGCGCTCAAGGCCGGGGCCGCGGGCTACCTGACCAAGGAGGCGGACCGGGCAACGCTGTTGCAGGCGGTGCGCAGCGCGAGCCACGGGCAGTCCGTGCTGGACCCGCGAGTACAGCGGCGGCTGCTGGCCCTGGCCACGGCCCGGCCGACCCCGAGCGAGACACCGTTCGGTCTGACCGCCCGCGAGCTGGAGATCCTCGGCCTGATCGGCGAGGGGCTGCGCAACCCGGAGATCGCCAAACGGCTGGTGATCAGCGAGGCCACGGTGAAGACCCACATCAACAACCTGTTCGCCAAGGCCGGTTTCCACTCCCGCACCGACGCCGTGCGCTACGTGCTGGGCAACCGGGTGGAGACCGGTCTCCACCCGGGGCCGTAGCCCGAAGATACGGCGGCGGTGCCAAGACCCTGACCAGCGATTTTCCTAGTCTGATCGAGAAACTGATCGGAAGGAAATATCGTGAGTGCGCCGTTGGAGATCCTGCTCGTCATCGCCCTCGTCGGCTACCTGCTGATCCGCCGCCTGCTCGGTGAGCCGGCCCAGGCCAAGCGCATGCTGGTGCTGCCGGCGGTGCTCACCGTGATCGGCCTGTCCAGCGCCAAGGATGTGCTGCACGACCCGGTTCAGTTGGGCTTCCTCGTCGTGACCACGCTGATCGGCGTCGGCCTCGGCGCGCTGCGGGGCCTGAGCGTGCGAGTGTATGTGCGCGACGGCATCGTGAACATGCGCTACACCGCCATCTCCATCGTGCTGTGGGTGGTGAACATCGCGGCCAAGCTCGGCGGCAATTTCGTGCTGGGCATGGTCGACCCGCACGCCGACAGCGGCAACACCCTGATGCTCACCCTCGGCGCCGGCCTGCTGGTGGAGGGGCTCGTGGTGATGGCCAAGGCGATGCGCACCGACGGCCAGGTGATCTGGCAGCAGGGCAAGGACGGCGCCCCGCACCGGACCTCGCAGTTGCTCAACGACCTCCAGTCCCGCATCGGCCGGCGCTGACCGCTACCCTGGCCGGCGATGGCGATGATCGATCGGGAACAGTGGCTGCTCGAGGTCGCGGTCCGGCCGGTGCTCACCCTCGGCTGCATTCTGGTGACGGCCCTGGAGTTCCCCGACCACGAGGTGATCGCGCGGCCGTTCACCACCGGGCTGCTCGTGGTCGTGTCGATTTTGGGGCTGGCCACCATCTTCCCGTGGCGCCGCCTTCCACAGTGGACACAGCTGGGGCTGCTCGGCCTCTACGCCCTGACCGCCTCGCTGCTGCTGCCGCTGGCCCAGCCCACGCTGGCCCCGATGTTCGCCTTCCTCGCCGCCTCGGCCACCGGCAAGCTGGCCGGCCGCAAGCCGGCCGTCGCCATCGCCGTGCTCACCTCGGTCAGCTCGGCCCTGGCGGTCGCCGCGGTCAACGGTATCGCCCCGTCCCCGACCCAGTGGCCGTGGTGGGAAGGCTTCGTCACCGGGCTCCCGGCGTACGTCAGCATCGCCCGCACCGACCGGCTGGCCGCGCTGGCCAACGCCAAACGGGCCGCCTCCGAAGCCATGCGGGCAGCGGAATCCGAGGCCCGGGAGGCGACGCTGCTGGAGCGCGGCCGGATCGCCCGCGAACTGCACGACGTGCTCGGCCACTCGCTGACCGGCATCGCGCTCCAGCTCGACATGGCCGACGCGCTCAACGAGAACGACCGCCGGGACGAGGCCACGCAAGCGATTCGGCACGCCCGCAAGCTGGCCGTGGACAGCATCGTCGACATGCGCGGGGCGGTCGAGGCCCTGCGCGAGGACACGGTGCCGTTGAGCCGAATCCTGCGGGGCATCGCCGACAACGCCGGCGCTTCGCTGACCGTGCAAGGCGAAGAGCGAGCCGTCCCGGCCGAGGTCGCGCACGCCGTCCACCGCACCGCCCAGGAGGCCCTGACCAACGCCGCCAAGCACGCCCCTGGGGCCACGGTCACGATGGAGTTGGTGTACGGCCAGGATTCCGTGGCCCTGACCGTCGTGAATGGACAGTCCAACGTGCCGGTGCCGGCCGGCATCGGCGGCGGCACCGGCCTGGGCCTGGCCGCCATGCGGGACCGGGCCGTGGCGCTCGGCGGCGCCCTCGACGCCGGCCCCGCCGACGGCGGCTGGACCGTGCGGCTGACGATCTAGAACCGTCGCACGAACTGCCGCTGCCACCACGTTTCGACCGCCCGCGGCGAATAGTGCTCACGCACATAGGCCACCGCGTCCTTGCCCGGCACGCCGTCCAGCACCGCCAGGCAGGCCAACGCCGTTCCCGTCCGACCGTGCCCGCCGCTACAGGCCACCTCCACCCGCTCGCGGCCGGCCCGCTCCAACAGCTCCTCCAACACCGGTCGGAACCCCTTGCGGTCACTGGGCAACCAGAAGTCCGGCCAGCGGATCCACTTGCTCTCCCATGCCATCGGGCCCGGATCGGCGCCTTGCAGGTAGAGCCCGAACTCCGCGGTCGGCCCCGGCGGCAGCGGGTTCCGCAGGCCACGCCCGCGAATGAGCCGACCCGACGGCAGCCGGCACACCCGGGGCGTGTCCTGCGCCCACATCAGCCGATCACCGCGTACGAGCTCAAGCTGCCGGCCCCGATCGCCGTTACTCCGCTCAGCCCGGTTCCCCGCTGCCCCTGTGAGTTGTCGCCCCAGCTCCACACCGTGCCGTCCGACTTGAGGGCCAGCCCGTGGTGGTAGCCGGCGGCGATCGCAGTGGCCCCGGTCAGCCCGACCACCTGGTGCGGCGTCGGGTTCAGGATGGTGGGCTCGCCGGTGCCGAGCGCCCCGGCCATGTTGCCGCCCCAGGCCCACACCGTGCCGTCCGCGGCCAGCGCGTAGCCGGTGTCGGCCGAGTTGCCGACGGCCAGCCCGACGATCGCCGGCAGGCCCGGCACCTGGTTGGGCGGGGTGTTGGCCGGGAGATTCGGCGCGCCACGCTGATCCCAGACGTCCTGGCTGCCCCAGGCCCACACGGTGCCGTCGGACCTGCGGGCGAACATGGCCCCGCCCTGCCCGTTGTCGCCGGTGCCGCTGATGGCGGTCACGTCCGACAGCCCGACCACCTCCTGCGGGAAGGCGCCGGGTGTGGGGCCGCCGAGATCGGCCAGCGGGCCCCAGCCGTAGACCTTGCCGCCGCCGACCAGGTAGCCGGCCTGGTTGCTCGCGGCGATCGCGGTCGCCATGCCCGGACCGGCGATCTGTCGCGGCGTCGCCAGCCACTCGTCCGCGGCGGCGCTGACCTGGTGGTGGCTGTTGTCTCCCCACCCCCACACCGAGCCGTCTCGACCGAGCGCGTATCCGGTGGCGTCGCCGTAGGCGATCGCGGACGCCGGCGGCAGCTGCCACAGGCGCATGGGAACGGGACTCTGGTCCCGGATGATGAGCGGGCTGGCCGCCTGGGCGAAGGTCCGGCCCCACGCCCAGACCGCCCCGTCCGAGTCCAGCGCCGCGCCGTTGTCCGTGCCGCCGGTGATGGCGGTGACGTCCGACAGGCCGAACACCTGGCCGGGGCGGCTCTCCCCGGCCCCGGAGGTGCCGGTGCCCAGCTTGCCCCGGTCGTTCCCGCCCCAGCTGACCGGGCAGTGCGCGGAACAAGCCGGCGACGCCGACGCGAAGTAGCCGTCCAGATCTATCTCCAGCGTCACGTGGCCCACGTGGTTGTAGACGCTGAACTTGCCGGTGCTGTCGAGGCCGGCGATCGCCATGTTCGGCACGTCCTCGGAGGGCCCCAGGTTCAGCGTGGACGCGGACGGCCGCTGCGTGCCGGCCGGCCACACGGTGACGTAGGTGTCGCTGGTGGCGCCGCTGGCGGTGACGTTCACGACGGCCGCCGTCGCGGTCGGCGGCACCTGCTTGGCCGCTTCGACCGTGAGCGTGCCGTTGTTCTCGACGTCCGCCCCGACCAGCCCGCGGCCGGCGTAGGGGAAGAAGGCCTGGCCGCGGCCGGGGGTGTAGTAGCCGACGAGGTCGGCGATCAGATCCACGGCGCCGACGTGGTTGTACAGGTCGACCTTGCGGCTGGGCGGCAGCGCGATGGTCACCAGGTTGGCCCGGGTCTGACCGGGCGTCAGGTTCATCGCGCTGGCCGAGGGCCGGGGCAGTCCGTCCGGCCACGCCGTGACGTAGGTGTCGCCGGTGGTGTCGGTGGCGGTCAGGTTGAACACCGCCGTCGTCGCGCCTGCCGGAACCGCCGGCGACAGGTCCAGCACCGTGGTCCCGTTCGGGCCGACCGGGCCGCCCGTGGTGCGCGTGTCCAGCATCCGCTGCGGGCCCATGGCGGTGAAGTACTCGCCGGCGCCGGCGGCGTAGTAGCCGGCCAGGTCCATGATCAGATCGGTGTCGGCCGACGCGTACAGGTCCAGCTTGCGACTGGCCGGCACCGGCACGGTGGCCAGGTTGGCCGCGGTCCTGCCGGCGTCCACCACCAGCGCGGCGGTGTCCGGAAGGGCGTGGCCGTCGGGGAACTGCTGGCCGTCCGGCCACACCAGCACGCCGGTCGTGCGGCCGTGCTCGACGGCGGTCAGGTTGACCACCACCGCGGTGGCCTGCGCGGGCACCACCGAGGAGAGGTCCACCATCAGGTTGTTGGCCGAGTTCTTCTGCACGCCGGTGCCGTCGCGGGTGTCGAGCACCCGTGTCGGCGAGAGCGGCGTGAAGCCGGAGCCGGCCGGGGCCACGCCCGGTGTCGCGGCGGCCGGGACGGCCGTTCCCACCACGAGGACGGCAGCCAGCACTATGGCACGTCTGAACATGCACCCACCCCTGATCCGGGGTGGCGTCCGTTGCCGCCGGTGATCGCCCGGATCCCGGCGCTCACCCTAGCCGACAGGCGGGCTAACCTGGGGGGACTTGTCACCTGTGCGCTGGAGACCGAGACCCGATGCCTGACCGTGCCGTCATCGACGCGTTGTTCCCCGCCGACCTGCCGGAGCCGGCGTACTGGGAGCAGCGCTACCCGCAGCGGCAGCTTCCGGACGGCGCGCAGGTGACCCGGGTCGGCCCGTCGCCGACCGGCTGGCTGCACATCGGCGCGCTGTACGTGGGCGCGATCAACCGGGACATCGCGCACCGCACCGGCGGCAAGTACCTGCTGCGCATCGAGGACACCGACCAGGCCCGCGAGGTCGAGGGCGCGGTCGAGCAGTTCGACCGGGCCTTCGGCTACTTCGGCGTGACTCCCGACGAGAAGGAGGGCCAGGGCGACTACGGCCCGTACTTCCAGTCGCAGCGGGAGCAGCAGTACCTGACCTACGCGCGCGAGCTGCTGCGCGAGGGCAAGGCGTACCTGTGCTTCGCCACCGAGGAGGAGCTGGCCGACATCCGCCGCCGGCAGGAGGCCAGCAAGATCCCGCCCGGCTACTACGGCGGCTGGGCCATCTGGCGCGACCGGGACGACGCCGACGTGCAGGCCAAGCTGGCCGAGGGCGCGCCGTACGTGGTGCGGTTCCGCTCGCCGGGCCAGGTCGACGGCCGGGCCGTGTTCACCGACGCCATCCGCGGCCGGCTGGAGCACGAGGACAACCGCAACGACGTGGTGATCCTCAAGTCCTCGGCCAACGAGGTGCGGCTGCCCACGTACCACTTCGCGCACGCCGTCGACGACCACCTGATGCGGGTCAACCTGGTGATCAGGGCCGAGGAGTGGATCTCCTCGGTGCCCACCCACCTCCAGCTGTTCGCCGCGCTCGGCTTCGAGCAGCCGACCTACGCCCACATCGCCCCGCTGATGAAGCAGATCACCGGCGGCAAGCGCAAGCTGTCCAAGCGCAAGGACCCGGAGGCCTCGGTCGACTTCTACATCGACGAGGGCTACCCGGCCGACGCCGTGCTGTTCTACCTCAAGGGCCTGGCCAACGGCCGCATCGCCGAGATGCCGCTGGCCGAGGCGCTGGCCGCGCCGATCAACCTGGACGAGATGGGCCTGGCCGGGCCGCTGATCGACATGGCCAAGCTGGACGACATCAGCGCCAACCACATCGCCACCCTGTCCGGCGCGCAGATCGTGGCCGCGGTCAAGCAGTGGGCCGCCTCGCGTGACGCCGAGCTGGTGACCGTGCTGGACGCGCACCACGAGCTGGCGCTGGCCGCGCTGGCGGTGGAGCGCGAGGGGGTGGAGAACCCGCGCAAGGACCTGCGCAAGTGGTCGGATTTCCGCACCGCCTATGGCTTCTTCTTCCCCGAGCTGTTCACGCCGGTGACCGCGGACGACTCCCGGATCGAGGGCGTGACGCCGGAGCTGGCCCGGGCCTTCGCCGCCGACTTCGCCGACGGCTACCAGCACCTGGACGACGGCCAGGAGTGGTTCGGGCAGATCCGCGAGCTGGCGGCCAAGCACGGCTACGCCAAGAACGCCAAGGAGTACAAGAAGGACCCGGACGCCTACCCGGGCTCCATCCGCGAGGCCTCGCAGATCATCCGGGTCGCGCTGACCGGCTCCACCCGCAGCCCCGACCTGCACGCCGTGGCCACCACCCTGGGTGAGGCCGAGGTGCTGCGCCGGATTCGCGCCGTGGCTGGCTGAAACCCGGCGGAGGTTGGCAAGGCGGCTCCTTCTTCGATGCGGCGGACGCGATTAGCGTTCGCCGCATCGTCGTTGTCCGGGAAGGAAGTTCCGCCGATGCTGGTGCAGGTCGTGTTGTTCGACGGGTTCGACCCGCTGGATGTCGTTGCCCCGTACGAGGTTCTGGCCGCCGGTCGGCTGACTGCCGAGCTGGTGTCGGCCGAGGGGGCTCGGGACGTGCCCAGCGGCATGGGCCTGCTGTCGTTGCGGGCAGTGTCGCGTTTGGACCCTTCGGGGGCCGATATCGTCGTTGTGCCAGGGGCTTTGGGCTCGATCCCCGACGGCATCACCGAGGCCCTCGGCCGCACCCTCGGCACGCCGCTGCCGGGGCTGCTGGCCGAGGCGCTGAACCGGCCCGATGTCACCGTGGCCACCGTGTGCGGGGGATCGATGATCCTGGCGCTGGCCGGCCTGATCAAGGGCCGCTCGGCCACGACCCACTGGATGGGGCTGGAAGCGTTGGCCGCCAACGGGGTCCAGGTCGTCGACGCCCGGGTGGTGGACGACGGCGACCTGGTCAGCGCCGGGGCCGTGACCTCCGGCCTGGACCTCGCGCTGTACCTGCTGGAGCGGGAATTCGGGTCCCAGGCCGCGATCGAGGCCGAGCGGCTGATCGCCTACGAGCGGCGGGGCACGGTCAGCCGGCGAGACTGAACTTCTCGGCGTGCACCTGGCGGTCCGGCACCTTCAGCTCGCGCAGCCCGGCCAGCACCGCGTTGGTCATGCCGGCCGGGCCGCACACGAACACGTCGCGGGCCCACACGTCCGGCACCAGGTAACGCAGGCTCTCCGGGGTGAACTGCCCGGCCGACGGTCCACTCAGGACACGCATCACCGGGGCCAGGGCGTGGAGTTCGTCCAGCAGCACGGCATCCCGCTCGTCGCGGACCCGGTAGAGCACGACCACGTGGCCCTTGATCTCCTCCAGCAGCGCGCGGATCGGCGTGACGCCGACGCCGCCGGCGATGAGCAGGGCGTGCGGGTGCACCTGGTTGGCCGTGGTGAACGCGCCGTAGGGGCCTTCGGCGTAGACGCGCGTGCCGACCTTGAGGTCGCGCAGGGCGGCGCTGGCGGCGCCGACCGCCTTGGCCGTGAGCCGCAGGTAGCGGCCGTCCGGCGCGGCCGACAGCGAGAACGGGTTGGCGCGGTGCCACATTCCCTTGGCCAGGAACCGCCACACGAAGAACTGGCCGGCCCGGGCCGGCAGTTCGTGCAGGTTCCGGCCCTCGATGTAGACGGAGACGACGTCCGGCGACTCCTGCACGATGCCCGCCACCCGCAGCTGGAAGCGGCGGTTGCGCAGCAGCGGGCGGATCACCCGGCCGGTCAGCAGCACCCCGATCGCCGTGCCCCACAACAGGATCCAGTAGATCCGGCCGCCGGTGGAAGCGATGGTCGTGCCGGAGATGAACTGGTGGGTGAAGGCCAGCGCCACGATCGCGTAGGTCAGCAGGTGGATCGCGTGCCAGGTCTCGTACGGCAACCGCTTGCGGGCGATCCGGGCCGAGGTCGCCCCGACCACGACCACCAGCGCGAAGGCGATGATGGCCAGGAACACTCCCGTGAACGACTCGGAGAGCACGAAGATCTCGGCGATGACGTCGTGGGCGTCGTGCTGGGCGTAGCCGGCGATGATCAGCACCGCGTGGGCCAGCAGTGCCCACATCAGACTGATGCCGTTCCAGCGGTGGTAGGCCGTGAGCCGGTCCATGCCCAGCCGCTCGTCCAGCCACGGCACGCGGGCGATGAGCAGGAACTGGAAGGCCATCAGCAGGCCCGCGACCAGGCCGGCGATCCGGCCCAGCGTGATCATCAGGTTCGGCGAGGCCCCGGTCGCCACCACCAGCGCGGCGACGATCAGCACGTTCACGCCCAGCGCCGCGAGCAGCGCGATCCGCGCCGTCGAGCGGCGGTCCGGCGCCGTGGGCGCGGCGGCCTGGCGGTTCTGGATGGTGGTCACGGGGTCCCTCCCGGGGATTTCGGCTCGTCCCACACACGAGCCGCGGCCGGTTCCGGTTCACCCGACTTCTCGCGGGTTTCCGCCATGGACACCGCGCCCGGCCCGTTCGGTCACGAACCGTCGTTACGCTATGGCCGTGGGTGACTCCAGCGCCGGACCGCGACGCAACCGCGTCACGCCCATCGGCGACATCGAGGCGTTTCCCTTGCGTGGGGCCTGGACCGGCAACCGTGGCGTGATCCACCGCGGCCACGACATCGTCCGCTTCCACGCCGGCGACCTGTGGATCACCTGCGCCCTCGAGTTCCGCGGCCGCTGGCGCGAGCAGTGGCTGCCCAACCGCTGGACCCACCTCTACTTCCACGACGAGGCCGTCTCCTTCGCCGCCGGCCACCGCCCGTGCGCCGAGTGCCGCCGGGCCAGCTATCTGTCCTATCGGGACGCCTGGGCCGCCGCCGTCGGGCGCCGCCCCTCCGCCACCGAGATCAACCGCCAGCTCCACGCTGAACGCCTTTTCCGCGGCACCCACCGTCGCCGCCTCCACCAGCTCCCGTGGTCCTGCCTGCCGGCCGGAGCTTTTGTGCTGCTGGACGAGACCCCGGCGCTGACTCTGGCCGACCATCTGGCGCTGTGGAGCCGATCCGGCTACCAAGGCCGCAAACCGCTACCGAAATCCGGTGTCGCCACGGTCATCACGCCGCCGTCGACGATCACCGTCCTCCAAGCCGGTTACCCGGTCCAGATCGACCCTGCCGCGCTGTGATCCGTCCGCTTTGCCGGTGCTGAAAATCCGTTGTCCCGAAAGAAAAACCGGAGTAGCACTGGGGCCATGCGGCTTCTGGGAGCGATCCTTGCCACGACACTGATGGTCACGCTGGCGCCGACGGCCAGCGCGGCGGAGGGACCAACGGTGACCGGGCCGGTGACGGGCGGTCGGCTCGGCATTCCGTTCAACTCATGGCCGACGCCGTTGGGGTCGGCGGGATACACCGAGCAGGAGTACTTCTTCGGCGGCACGGCCACGGGGTATCAGCAGAGCGGCACGTGGACCGGCGACGGGCGCTGGGCGGCGACGCCGGCGGGGCAGGCCCCGTACGAGACGAGGATGCTGGTCCGCCGCCCGACTGACCCGGCGAAGTTCAACGGCACGGTCGTGGTGGAGTGGCTCAACGTCACGGCCGGCGTCGACCTCGACGTCGACTTCGAGTACGCCAACGAGGAGCTGCTGCGCGCCGGCTACGCCTGGGTCGGCATCTCCGCGCAGATCAACGGCGTCGCGGCGTTGAAGGCGATCGACCCGGCCCGGTACCAGGGGCTGAGCCACCCGGGCGACGGCTTCTCGTACGACATCTTTTCCCAGGCGGCCCAGGCGTTGCGGCATCCGCAGGGCGTGGATCCGTTGCCGGGCCTCAAGCCCAAGGCGTTGATCGCCGACGGGGAGTCGCAGTCGGCCAACCGCATGGTCACCTACGCCAACGCGATCGAGCCGCTCCGCCACGACTACGACGGTTTCCTGATCCACAGCCGGCTGCCGGCCGGCGCGCCGATCAATCCGACCCAGCCGTCGCCGACCACGTGGACGAGGACCGATTCCACCGTCCCGGTGCTGACCGTGGAGACGGAGACCGACGTCCTGGCCCCGCTGAACTACTTGCCGGCCGCGCAGCCGGACAACCCGCGGTTCCGGCTGTGGGAGATCCCCGGCACCTCGCACGTGGACGCGCATCAGAAGGCGTTGGCCCTGGCCGAGGTCAAGCCGTTTCTCCCGAGCCCGCCCGAGGCGCAGTGCGTGCTCCCGTCGAACGACGGTCAGGAGCGGTACGTCATGGACACGGCAGTGGCCCGGCTCAACACCTGGGTCCGCTACGGCATCGCCCCGCCGACGGCCGACCGGATGACGATCGCCGGCGCCCCGCCGGCGATGGCGCGCGACCAGTACGGCAACGTCGAAGGCGGGATCCGCACGCCGGCCCTGCAAGCACCGACCGCGACGCTGACCGGAACCGGCAACAGCGGCACGACCCCGGCCAGCGACTTCCAGTGCAGCCTGTCCGGCACCACGACGCCGTTCACGCCGGAGCAGCTGGCCCAGCTGTACCCGACGCACGCCGACTACGTGGCGGCGGTGGCCCGGGCGGCGGGGCAGGACGTGCTGCGGGGATTCCTGCTGCCGGCGGACGCGGCGGAGATCGTGGGGGACGCCGTCCACTAGCATCGCCGCACGTGATCACCGTCGCGACCTGGAACGTCCTGCACCGCATCCACGCCGAGAACTGGGGCGAGGACGTGGTGACCCACTGGCCGGACGAGTCGAAGCGGGTCGCCGCGATCGCCGGCCGGGTCGCCGAGCTGCCGGCCGAGGTCGTCGCGTTGCAGGAGGTCAGCGGGGACCAGCTGGCGGCGATCCGGGCGACGACCAGCCGGACGGTGCACGCGATGCGCTACCGCCGGGTGCCGCGGCCGCGCAAGATGGCGTCCCAGCTCAAGGACGACACCGAGTTCCTGGTGCTGCTGGTCGACGGCCCGAGCCGGGTCGTCGACGAGCTCCAGTTCCACGACGACTGGGGCAAGGGCGGCCTGGCCGTGCGCGCCGACGGCCTCACCGTGGTGGCCACGCACGTCAGCTGGTGGGAGCCCAAGCGGGCCGGCCAGCTGGCCAAGCTCCGGGACCTGGCCACCGCGCCGGCGGTGCTGATGGGCGACTTCAACGCCGACAGCGACACCGTGCTCGCCGACCTCGGCGAGGGCTTCCGGTCGGCGGAGATCCCGTCCGGCGCGACCACCCAGGGGGAGCAGGCCATCGACCACGTGATCGTGCGCGACGCCACGGCCACCGACGCGCGGGTCCTCGACAACGAGGGCCTGTCCGACCACCACCCGGTGCTGGCGACGATCAGTTGGACACCGGAAACCGCTCGTGACCCAGGACGCTGAGCAGCTGGAGCTTCTCGTTGCCCTCGCTGCCCGGGGGAGCGGTCAGCACCAGCAGCGCCTGCGACTGGTCCTCGGTGAACAGCGCCTGGCAGTCGACCTCGATCGGCCCGAGCTCCGGGTGCAGCAGCGTTTTGTGGTCGGCGAACCGCTGCGCGACCTCCTGCCGTTCCCACAGCTGAGCGAACTCCGGGCTGGCCTTCTCGAGCACGGCCACCAGCTCGCCGGCCCGTGACCTGGGGCCCATCTGCCCGTACGCGAAACGCAGGTTGGCCACATTGGCCCGGCTCTGGCGTTCCCGGTCGTGCTCGGGATAGATCAGCCGCTGGGCGGGGTCGGTGAACCAGCGGTAGATCTCGCTGCGGGCCAGGCCGGTGTACCCGGAGCTGTCCCCGTACAGCGCCTTGGCCATGCGGTTCTGCACCAGCACCTCGCCCAGGTTGGACAGGATGAGCGCCGGCGTGTCGTCGAGCCGGTCCAGCACCCGCAGCAGCGCCGGGGCGACGTGCGCGCCGGTCGACACCGGGGACGGCGCGTTGCGGCCGGCGACCCGGAACAGGTAGTCCCGCTCGTGGTTGGTCAGCCGCAGCGCCCGGGCCAGCGCGGCCAGCATCTGCTCGCTGGGCTGCGGGCCCCGCTCCTGCTCCAGCCGCGTGTAGTAGTCGGTGGACATGGCCGCCAGCGACGCGACCTCCTCGCGGCGCAGGCCGCTGGTCCGGCGGCGGGCGCCGGGCGGCAGGCCCACGTCCTCGGGGCGCAGCGCCTCCCGGCGGGTGCGCAGGAAAGACGCCAGGGCAGCTCGGTCCATACGCCCAGTATCGACGCCGGGCCCGGACGCCAGCCAGGGATCGGCGATCCCCCGATGAGTGCTCTCTGCCCACGGCCGGCGAATCCGGGCAAGGTTGTCGCCATGGACATCAGCGGAAACACCATCTTCATCCCCGGCGCCACCAGCGGCATCGGCCTCGCCCTGGCGCTCTCCCTGGCCGAGCGCGGCAACAAGGTCATCGTCGGCGGCCGCCGGGCCGTGCTGCTGGACCAGATCCACGCCGAGCACCCGGAGCTCGACACCGTCCGGATCGACACCGCCGACGCGTCGAGCATCCAGCAGGTGGCCAAGGAGGTGTTGGCCCGCCACCCCGAGCTGAACGTGCTGATCGCGATGGCCGGCATCATGCAGGTGGAGGACTGGCACAAGCCGGAGGGCTTCCTGGCCTCGGCCGAGGCCATCGTCACCACCAACCTGCTGGGGCCGATCCGCCTGGTCGCGGCGTTCGTCGAGCACCTCCAGACCCGCCCGGACGCCACCATCGTGACCGTCTCCTCGGGGCTGGCGTTCACCCCGCTCAAGGTCACGCCCAGCTACAACGCCACCAAGGCCGCCATCCACATGCTCAGCGAGTCGCTGCGGCTGCAACTGGCCGACACCACGGTGAAGGTGGTGGAGCTGGTGCCGCCGGCGGTGCGCACCGCGCTGCTGCCGGGCCAGGAGACCAGCGACTTCGCCATGCCGCTCGACGAGTTCGTGGACGAGGTCGTGACGCTGCTGGAGACCCAGCCCGACGCCAAGGAGATCCAGGTCGAGCGGGTCAAGTTCCTGCGCTACGGCGAGGCCCGCGGCGACTACGACCAGGTCGTGGCCACCGTCAACCACAGCGACCCGCACGGCAAGTGACAGAATCCGTGGGGTGGGGGAATTCCGGAGTTTCGACGGACTGAGGATCGCGTACCAGGAGCTGGGGGAGGGCCGGCCGGTCGTGCTGCTGCACGGCGTGATGGGGCTCGGCTCGCAGTGGATCGACCAGGGACCGGCCCGGATGATCGCCGACAGCGGCTTCCGGGTCATCCTGCCCGACCTGCGGGGACACGGGGCGAGCGACCGCCCGCACGACCCGGCCGCCTATCCGCCGGACGTGCTCGCCGACGACGGGCTGGCCCTGGTCGAGCACCTCGGCCTCGACGACTACGACCTCGGCGGGTACTCGCTGGGCGGCCGCGTGACGCTACGGATGCTGGCGCGCGGCGCCCGGCCGAGGCGGGCCGTCATCGCCGGCCAGGGCCTGGACGTGCTCGAGGGCGTGACCAGCCGCACCGGTGGCATCAAGGGCACGCTGGCCGCGATCGTCAACGGCGGCGAGCTGGATGCGGCGGCGCGGCAGACGGCGTACTGGCTGGAGCAGGTCGGGGCCGATCCGCACGCCCTGGTGCACGTGCCGGACACGCATGTCGCGACGCCGGTCGAGGCGCTGCGGGAGATCCAGGCGCCGACCCTGGTGGCGATCGGCGACGCCGACCATGCCCGCGCCGCTGCCGACCAGCTGGCGGCGGCCCTGCCGGTGTCGCGGTTCGTGCGGTTGCCCGGTGACCACTGGACCGCTTTCACCAGCCCGGAATTCGGCACGGCCATCGTCGACTGGATTCGAAACCTTTCGCCGATGTAAACGGTAACATCCCGGCTCATGCGAGGTGACGCTCCAACGCTGGCGGAGATCGCGAAGGCGGCCGGGGTGTCCACGCCGACCGTGTCGAAAGTGCTCAACGGCCGGTCCGACGTCGCGCCGGCCACCCGGGCCCGCGTCGAGGAGCTGCTGCACCGGCACGGTTACCGGCGCCGGGCCGGCGGGCCGCCGTCGCGGCTGTTCGACCTCGTGTTCCACGAGCTGGAGAGCGCGTGGGCGATGGAGATCATCCGGGGCGTGGAGAACGTCGCCCGGGAGGAGAAGCTCAACGTCGTGCTGTCCGAGGCCGCCGACCGGCACTCGCCCGGGCAGTCCTGGGTCGACGGCGTGCTGGCCCGCCGGCCTACCGGCGTCGTGCTCGTGCTGTCCGACCTCGACGCCGCCCAGCGGGCCCAGCTGGCCAGCCGGGAGATCCCTTTTGTGGTGCTCGATCCCGCCGGCGACCCGGCCGAGGGCGTGCCCGCCGTCGGCGCCAACAACTGGCACGGCGGGCTCAACGCCACCCGGCACCTGCTCGACCTCGGGCATCGCCGCATCGGCGTCATCACCGGCCCGTCCGGCATGCTGTGCAGCCGGGCCCGCCTCGACGGCTACCGGGCCGCGCTGGAGACCGCCGGCGTGCCGCTGGACCCGAAACTGGTGCGGGAGGGCGACTTCCACACCGAGGCCGGCTACAGCTGCGGCCGCGACCTGCTCTCCCGGCCTTCGCGCCCCACCGCCGTCTTCGCCGGCAACGACCTCCAGGCCCTCGGCGTCTACGAGGCCGCCCGCGAGCTCGGCCTGACCATTCCCGACGACCTCAGCGTCGTCGGCTTCGACGACCTGCCCCTGGCCCGCTGGGTCGGGCCGCCGCTGACCACCGTGCGCCAGCCCCTGGTCGCCATGGCCGAAACCGCCGCCCGCCTCGCTGTGCGGCTGGGCCGGGGCGAGCAGCCCGCCTCCACCCGCGTCGACCTGGCCACCTCGCTGATCGTCCGCCACAGCACCGCCGCCCCCGCCCTTTGACGTCATGAAGGGCCCCTTCCTCTCACTGAACGTCAGGAAGGGTCCCTTCACCACGTCCGGCGTCATGAAGGGGCCCTTCCTGTCACCCAACGTCAGGAAGGGTCCCTTCACCGCGTTCGGCGCACCGGTCGAAACCTTTCGACCGTTGACGTCGTCCATCGGTGCTTCTACAGTCTTGCGAACCGGTTCGCGAACCGGTTCGCGACAAGGAGGCCGCGGGTGAACATCGGTGAGATCGCCAGGCTGGCGGGGGTGTCCCGGAGCACGGTCTCGTACGTGCTGAGCGGGAAGCGGCAGGTCAGCCCCGAACTGCACGAGCGCATCACCCGCGTGATCGAGGAATCCGGATACCGGCCCAACGCCACCGCGAGGGCGCTGGCCGAGGGATCGACGCGGACGATCGGGCTGGTCATCCCGCCGACGGGCCCGCACCTGTCGGTCGACCAACTGCACTTCGTCGGCGCGGTGGCCGAGGCGGCGGCGGAACGGGACTACGACGTGCTGTTGTCGCCCAGCGGCCCGGAGCGGTTCGACCGCATGATCACCGAGCGGCGGGTCGACGGCGTCATCCTGATGGAGACGGTGCTGCGCGACGCCCGCGTCACGGGGCTCGTCGAGCAGGGCTTCCCGTTCGTCACCATCGGCCGCACCGGCGCCGACGACGCCCACGGCTGGGTCGACCTCGACTACGCCGGCCTCGTCACCGAGGGTGTTCGCCGGCTGCATGCCTTGGGGCACAACAGCATTGCCCTCGTCAACCGTCCGCAGGAACTGCTGGACCACGAGTACGGCCCGGCCTTCCGGGCCGCCGACGCCTTCGAGAAGGCCACCGTCGAGCTCGGCGGGCTGGCCGTGTGTTGTGATGACAACGACGACGCGGCCGCCGGCTGCCTGGCCGCGATCCTCGCCCAGGCCCCCGACACCACCGCCATCCTGACCATAAACGAACGCTCGCTCGCCGGCATGGTCGCCGCCCTTTCCGCCGCCGGCAAGGACATTCCCGCCGACATGTCCGTACTGGCGATCACCTCCGTCCGCAACGCGACGGCCGTGCGCCCCCAGATCTCCGCCGCCGACGTCCCGGCCGCCGCCATGGGCGCGGCCGCGGTGGACGCCCTCCTGCGGCGCATCGGCTCCGCGGCCGAGCCGGCCCCGAACGTCTTGCTGGCCCCCGAGTTCGTCGACCGCGGCAGCATCGCCCCGCCCCGCCGCTGATTACTCCCGTTGCCCCCTCCGCGAAGGAGCCTTCGCCATGAGGAAACTCGCGCTCGCCCTGGTCACGGCGACCGTCGCGCTGGTCACGACCGGGTGCGGCGGCTCGTCGGCCGCCGACGGCTCGACGCTGTCCGAAATGGACTACTACAACACTGATCCGCTGGTGTCGGCGTTGCCGAAGCTGCTGGACAGCTGCGCCCAGAAGGCCGGGGTCACGGTCAAGCGGCAGGTGGTGCCGGACCTGCGGACCAAGGTGCTGCAACTGGTCGGCAGCCATGACGTGCCCGACCTCGTGCTGCTGGACAACCCTGACCTGCAACAGATCGCCGCCACCGGCGCGCTCGCGGACCTCGGCTCGCTGCCGACCGACGGCCTCTATCCGAACGTCGTCGCCGCCGGCCGCTACCAGGGCAAGCTCTACGGGGTCGCCCCCGGCGTAAACGCCTTGGCCTTGTATTACAACACCAAACTGGTCTCCACCCCGCCGAGGACCTGGGACGAGCTGACGGCCGCCGCCGCGAAGCTCACCGCAGGGGCCCAACACGGCATCGGGTTTGCCGTGCCGGCGACCGAGGAGGGCAGCTTCCAGTTCGAGGCCTTCCTGCTCAGCGGCGGCGGCTCACTGTCCACTTTGAACTCACCCCAAGCCGTAGCCGCCCTTCGGCTGCTCACCGACCTGGTGGCCGGCGGGGCCGCGCCGAAGGACGTGCTGACTTGGACCCAGGCCAATGTCGAGGAGCAGTTCGCCAACGGCAGCCTGGCCATGATGGTCAACGGCCCGTGGCAGCTGCCGCAGCTGGCCAAGGCCGCCATGACCGACTTCGCCGTCGCGCCCATGCCGGTGCCCGCCGCCGGCGGCAAGCCGTCCAGTGCGCTGGGCGGCGAGGTCTGGGCCGCCGGCAACGGCCCCAAGTCGGCCAAGGCGACCGAGGTGATCAAGTGCCTCACCGCCGCCGACAACAGCCTGTCCTGGTCCAAGCTCACCAACTACGTCCCCAGCAACCAGCAGGCTGCGCAACAACTCGCTGCCGGCAACCCGCAGTTCAAGTCCTTTGTGGACGAGATCGGCACCGCTGCCGGTCGTACCGCCACCCTCGGCGTGAACTACCCGAAGTACTCGCAGGCCCTGTGGACTGCCGTGCAGTCCGCCCTGACCGGCCGCGCCACCCCGCAAGCCGCCCTGGATGCCGCCCAGAAGCAGGCGACCGGGCAATGACAGTCGAACACGAGGTGATCGGCGATCGGCCACGAGCTGCCGCCGGCCGCGTCCCGGCGGGTGCGCGCCGACGGCAAAGCAGTTGGGGTTCGGTTGGTCGGCAACTTGGGCTCGCCCGACTCGGGTTCGTGCTGCCAGTGGTCCTCTATCTGCTCCTGTTCTTCCTGTACCCGCTGATCGGCAACCTGGTCCTGTCGTTCCAGGACTTCGGCATCCAGTCCGTCTACAGTGGACAAGCGCCGTTCAACGGCCTCGACAACTACGCCCACCTGTTGCGGGATCCGGTGTTCGGGACGGCCGCGCTCAACACGGTGGTGTTCGTGGTGGGCTCGCTGTTCTTCCAGTTCACGATGGGGCTGGCGCTGGCGGTGTTCTTCAACCGGGCGTTTCCGTTGGGTGGGCTGATCAGGACGCTGCTGCTGGTGCCCTGGCTGTTGCCGTTGGTGGTGACGGGCACGGTGTTCCGCTGGATCCTGGACACCAGCAACGGGGTGCTCAACCACGTGCTGCTGGCGTTGCACGTGGTCGCGGAGCCGGTGCCGTGGTTGAACAGCGTCCGCACGGCGATGGTCGGCGTGCTGCTGTGCAACGTCTGGATCGGCATCCCGTTCAACATGGTGATCCTCCACGGCGGCCTGCAAGCGATACCGGCCGATCTGCACGAGGCGGCGGCGCTGGACGGGGCATCGGGGCTGAAGCGGTTCCGGCACATCACTTTTCCGCTGCTGCGGCCGGTGGTGGCGGTGGTTGTCACCTTGGGTCTGATCTACACGATCAAGGTGTTCGACGTGATCTGGGTGATGACCAAGGGCGGCCCGGCCGACGCCACCCAGACCGTCACGACCTACGGCTACCAGCTGTCCTTCGGCGGCCTGTCGCAGTTCGGGCTGGGGGCGGCGGCCAGCAACCTGCTGATCGTGGTGGCGCTGGTGTTCGCCGTGTTCTACCTGCGCTCGACCCGGGCCGAGACGGAGGTGGCGTGATGCGGACGGCGATCGCGCTGGTTCTGCTCGCGGTGATGCTGTTCCCGCTGTACTGGATGGTCGACGCGTCTTTTCAGACCAACCAGCAGATCGCCGACCGGTCGCCGCACTGGCTGCCGCTGCCGGGAACCCTGGACGGCTACCGGGATGCGTTGGGACAGCAGGGCGGCCACCTGGCGGTGTCGCTGGCGGTGGCCCTTGGCACGGTCGCGCTGACGCTGCTGATCGCGGCCCCGGCGGCCTATGGCTTGTCGCGCAATGCAACGCCGGGTTCGAGACCGCTGTTGTCCATGTTGTTGATCGTGCAGCTCATTCCGGGCATCGTGATGGCGAACGCCCTGTACCGCTTGTTCGCCACGCTCGGCGTGTTGAACTCGCCGGAAGCGTTGGTGCTGGCCGATTCCACGCTGGCGGTGCCGTTCGCGGTGCTGATCATGCGGGCGTTCATGCTGTCGGTGCCGAGGGAGCTGATCGAAGCGGCCGGCCTGGACGGGGCGGGCGCGCTGCGCACGTTCGTGACGATCGTGCTGCCGGTCAGCCGCAACGGCGTGATCACCGCCGGTCTGTTCGCGTTCCTGTTCTCCTGGGGCGACTTCATGTTCGCCTCCACGCTCAACCTGGGCGCTCCACAATGGACACCGATCACCGTCGGGCTCTACGACTTCATCGGCGCCGGCACCAACACCACCAGCTGGAATTCGGTGATGGCGACCGGGGTGCTGGCCTCGCTGCCGGTGGCGGTGCTGCTCGTGATGGCGCAGCGGCACGTGTCGGCGGGCCTGGCCGCCGGCGCGGTCAAGGACTGAGGGGATTGCCGTGACAGAACTGTGGTTCCGCACCGCCGACCACGTGGTGTGCGCGCAGCCGTGGGGCGCGGACAGCATCCGGGTCCGCGTCGGCCGCAAGGCGATCGTGCCGGACATCCCCGGCGCGCTGGAGCTGCCACCGGCCGAGGTGCCCGCAGTGGCGACGGAAACCTCGCTGACGGTAGGCCGGCTGCACCTCGAGGTGGCCGATGGCCTCCTGACGTTCAGCAAGGACGGCCGGGAGCTGCTGGCCGAGCAACCCGGGCACTTCGCCTGGCCCGGGCCGAGGTTGTTCGCGCCCAACGGGGACGGCTACCACCGGCTGGAACAGCGGTTCCGAGCCTATCCCGACGAGAAGATCTTCGGGTTGGGCCAGCACCAGCACGGGCGCCTCGACCAGAAGGGCATGGTGCTCGATCTGGTGCAGCGCAACGCGGAGGTGACGATCCCGTTCGCGTTGTCCTCACGGGGCTACGGCCTGCTGTGGAACCTGCCGGCCGTCGGCCGCGTCGAGTTCGCCGAGAACGGCACCCGCTGGGTCGCCGACTCGGCCCGGCAGATCGACTACTGGGTGACCACCGGCGACACCCCGGCCGACCTTCTCGCCCACTACGCCGACGCCACCGGCCACGCCCCGGCCATGCCGTACTGGGCAACGGGTTTCTGGCAGTCGAAACTCCGCTACCGCAACCAGGACGAGCTGATGGCCGTCGCCCGCGAGCACCGCGACCGGGGCCTGCCGCTGGCCGTGATCGTCGCCGACTACTTCCACTGGACCCACCTGGGCGACTGGCGGTTCGACCCGGCCGAGTGGCCCGACCCGGAGGCCATGGTCAAGGAGCTGGACGGCCTCGGCGTCAAGCTCATGGTCTCGGTGTGGCCCTCGGTCAATCCGCTCAGCGAGAACTACCAGACCATGCGGGACAACGGTTTCCTCATCGGCGCCGAGCAGGGCCTGCCGCTGCACCACATCTTCCCCGACAAGGGCTTCGGCGACCACAAGCACGGGGTGGCCTTCTACGACGCGACCGACCCCGCCGCGCGCGAGTTCGTGTGGTCCCGCCTCAAGACCGGCTACTACGACCACGGCATCCGCGTCTGGTGGCTGGACGCCTGCGAGCCGGAGATCTTCCCCGAGCAGTTCGCCAACCTCCGCTTCGCCGCCGGCCCGGGTAGGGAGGTCGCGAACCTCTACCCGCGGGAGCACGTGCGGGGAATCTACGAGCACGCGCTGGCCGAGGAAGAAGACATCCCCGTGAGCCTGGTCCGCTCGGCCTGGGCCGGTAGCCAGCGGTTCGGGGCGGCGCTGTGGTCGGGGGACATCGCCTCCACCTTCGCCTCGCTGGCCCGGCAGATCCGGGCCGGCCTGAACGTCGCGGTCAGCGGGATCCCGTGGTGGACAACGGACATCGGCGGCTTCCACGGGGGCGATCCGTCCTCGCCCGAGTATCGGGAGCTGGTGATCCGGTGGTTCCAGTACGGGGTGTTCTGCCCGCTGTTGCGCCTGCACGGCCATCGAGAGCCGCGAATCGGCTTCGGGGCCGGGCATTCGGGCGGCCCCAACGAGATCTGGTCGTACGGGGAGGAGGCGTACGAGATCATCGCCGAGCAGCTGCGGCTGAGGGAAAGGCTGCGCGGCTATGTGACGGAGCAGCTGGGGGAGACCGCTCGGACCGGGATTCCGTTGCTGCGGCCGCTGTTCGTGGACTACCCGGATGATCCATCCGCGTGGACGGTCGAGGACGAGTTCCTGTTCGGCCCCGACCTGCTCGTCGCGCCGATCACCGAGCTCGGCGCGCGGTCCCGGCCGGTGCACCTGCCGGCCGGCGGCACCTGGATCGACGTGGCCACCGGCGTGGAGCATGCCGGCGGCCAGAGCGTTGAGGCCCAGGCCCCGCTGGCGCGCATTCCCGTGTTCCGGCGCGCCGGCAGCACCCTGCATGTGTAGACCGACGAAGGGTCAACGATGACCACGTCCCTGCTCGCCACGGCCGCCCTGCTGGCCGCCGCGGCGATTGTGCCCGCACCGCAAGCAGACCACACCATCACCGTCGACCTGGGGACCGCCCTGGGCGCGCCGACCGGGGTCGGCTCCGGCTTCCTCTACGGCCTGAGTCAGGACGGCAGCGCCCCGGCCGACTCCCTGCTGGGCCCACTCAACGTGAAGTCCGGTCGAGGCGGCGGGGCCAGGATCGACGGCCACGGCTGGATCGGCGACGGCATGACCGCCGGCAGCGGTTACCGCGTCCGGATCACGTCGGCGCTGGACCAGGCCCGGCGCCTGAGCACCTACCACGCCGGCTACGACCTGCTGGTCAGCGACCTGTTCGGCGCCGACACCACACAGCCGTCGTCCACGGTTTACCCCTGCACGAACGGGGATTGCGCGAACTGGATCCGGTTCATCGACCAGGTCGTCGGCGACGTCAGGGCGTCCGGGCTGACCGTGAACTACGACGTCTGGAACGAGCCGGACGGCACCGCCTTCTGGCCCGCCGGCCTGAACTCCCCGCAGTACTTCCAGATGTGGGACACGGCGGTGCGGGAGATCCGGCGGCTCGCGCCGGACGCGTCGATCATGGGCCCGAGCCAGTCCGGCTGGAATCCCCAGCAGCTGGGCACTTTCCTCGATCACGCCCAGTCCGCCGGCACCGTGCCGACCTACCTGAACTGGCACTTCAGCCCGCACCCGGTGCAGGACGCGCAGACCGCCCGATCCCTGTTGTCGGCAAGGGGAATCAGCGGCGTGCAGCTGGCCGACAACGAGTACCTGTTCTCCGGCGACCAGCACGCCGGCTACCAGGCCTGGTATCTGGCCGAGCTGGCCAAGTCCGGGATCAGCCTGGCCGATCACGCGATCTGGACCGACTGCTGCGTCACCGGCAGCCTGGACTCGACGCTGGTCGACGGCCAGCCGACCGGCCAGTGGTGGGTGTACGAGGCGTACGCGAAGATCACCGGGCAGCTGGTGTCGGTCGACAACGGCGGCGCCAGCACCGACGCCGTCGCCGCCAAGGACCAGTCGCTGCGGCGGGCGACGGTGCTGCTCGGCGACTCCGCCAACAACACCGGCACGATCACCCTGAGCCTGAAGAACCTGCCGTCCTGGCTGGCCGGCAGCTCCGGCGTTCAGGTTGCCGTGCAACGGATCCCGGACCAGAACCCACTGTCGCAGCCCGTCACCGTCAGCACCACGCTCGTCACCGGCGACTCGACCGTGCCGATCGGCTGGTCCGCTGGCGCCGACGCCTACTTCGTGACGCTGTCGCCGGCCACCGGCCCGATCACCCAGATCGTCGACGGCACGGTCACTTCCGGCCCGAACTACTTCCAGTACGGGGCGAACTGGGGCCAGACCAACGGCGTACCCGACATGTACGACGGCACCGCCAACTGGAGCTACACCCCCGGTTCGGTGGCGCAGTTCCACTTCACCGGCAGCCAGGTCGCCCTGCACGCCGTGCGGGACTTCGACCAGGGGCAGATGCTGCTGTCACTGGACGGCGGGCCGGCGGTCACACTCGACAACTACGCCCCCAGCCGCAACGCCTCCGGTGTGGTGTGGACCAGCCCGAAGGTCGCCACCGGATCGCACACGCTGACGATCACCGTTGGCAGCGGCCAGAACCCGGCCAGCGCCGGCCGCAACATCGCCATCGACCGGGCCGACGTCAGCTGAGCAGCCGGGCCGCGAACGGCAGCGGTCACACCGGGACAGCATGACCCCGATCGACCGGCGTGTACACGGCCAGGCGCACGGCGGCGTCGTCATTGGACTGGAACGTGGCGTAGTCGTAGGCGACCACGCCACGTTCCGGGTGGTGCAACACCTTGCGACCGGAGCCGCTGCCGACGGCGATGCCGTGGTCGTCCCACCAGGTCGAGAACTCGGGGCAGCCGGCGGCCAGCCGCGCGGCCAGCTCGGTGAAGGCCGGATCGCCGGCCCAGACGTCGTGGGCGGCGCGGAACTGGCCGACGGTGTGCCGGGCCCGGTCGGCCCAGCCGGGGCCGAACAGCCGCCGTGCGGCCGGGTTCAGCAGCAGGTAGACGAGGATGTTGCGGTCCTCGAAGGGAAAGCCGCTGAACAGCTCGACGGCGGCGTCGTTCCAGGCCAGCACGTCCCAGCGCCGGCCGGTGGCGTACGCGGGCTGGCTCAGGCCCTCGATCAGGGTTTTCACCGACGGCGGCACGGTTTCCGGCTCGAACGCCGGCCGCCGGGTCTGCTGGGCCAGCACGGCGAGGTGCGCCCGCTCGGTGTCGTCCAGCCGCAGGGCCTCGGCCAGCGCCTCGACCGTGGCCGTGGAGGGGCGGACGGTTCGGCCCTGTTCGAGGCGGACGTACCAGTCGACGCCGATGCCGGCCAGCTCGGCGACCTCCTCGCGGCGCAGGCCGGGCGTGCGGCGACGGCGACCCGGGCGCAGGCCGACGGATTCCGGGGTCAGGCGCTCGCGCCGGGACCGCAGGAACTCGCCGAGTCCGGTCGGCATGGCACGCCTCCATGGGTGTGGCTAGTCCTAGGATAATACCAGGTCTGGTTACCCGGCCAGGATCCTTGTTGGATCGGTGGCATCCGTCGAAGGGAACCACCGATGAAAGCCGCTGTGCTCACGAAGTTCGGCGCCCCGCTGAGCGTGCGGGAGGTGCCCGATCCCGTGCTGGGGACCGGAGAAGTGCTGGTCGACGTGGTCGCCGCCCCGGTCCTGCCCTACACCGGCGAGGCGCTGGCTGGCGACCGCGGCTTCCAACTGGACCTGCCGGTCACCATCGGCATCGGGGCGGTCGGCCGGGTCCGTGCCGTCGGTCCGGATGCGACCCGCCTGGCGGTGGGGGACTGGGTGCTGTGCGATCCGACGCTGAGGTCGCGTGATCATGCCCTGACCCCGGACATCATGTTGCAGGGCTGGAGCGCCCGCGGCGAAGGCGGCCTTCGTCTCCAGCGGCCGTACGGCGACGGCTCGTTCGCCGAGCAACTGCTCGTCCCCACCGAGAACGCGATCCCGCTCGGGCCGATCGATCCGGCCAACGCCGGGCGGTGGGTGGCGGCGACCGTGGTGAGTCTGGTTCCGTACGGTGGTTTTCTCGCCGGCGAGCTCCGGCCGGGGGAGACCGTGGTGATCAGCGGCGCGACCGGCAACTTCGGCAGCGCGGCCGTCGCGGTGGCGCTGGCCATGGGCGCGGCCCGGGTGGTCGCGCCCGGCCGTGACGAGAAGATGCTGGCAGAACTGGAAAAGCGATTCGGTAGTCGCGTTAGGACGGTCGTGTTGACCGGCGATGAGGACACCGATCGGGAGGCCATGGCCGCAGCCGGGCCCGTCGACCTCGTCCTGGATCTGCTGCCGCCGTCGGTCGGCGGCGGCCCCGTGCGGGCCGCGGCGATGACCGTCCGGGAGTACGGCCGGATCGTGCTGATGGGCGGTGTGCAGGACGACTTGTCCTTGCCGTACCGGTGGTTGATGCGCAACGGGATCACCGTTCGCGGGCAGTGGATGTACCCGCGCTGGGCCAATCTCCGCCTCATCGAGCTGATCCGCTCCGGGCTGCTGGACCTGAACCAGTTCGAGGTCACGGAGTTTGCCCTCGACGACGTCCACGCGGCGATCGAGCACGCCGCCGCGACCGGCGGCAAGTTCCACGCAACCGTGCTCAGGCCGGGCAATGACACCAATCCGGTGCGATAGGCCAAGACCACGATCTGCACCCGGTCCCGCAGGTCGAGCTCGGGACGGCCGGGAAGAGCGGCGATTCGCCGCGGGCGCCAACACTGTCACGCCGAGGGCCAACTCGTGGTCCCGCAGGCGCAGCACCCTCGGCATGGGCGTTGCGGCAGGCTGCTGGACTACTGGAGCCGCCACGCCACCAGTTCCACCGGTTGACCGATGCTCAGCCGCACGTTCACGAACCCCGCCGCCTCGGCCTCTTCGCGCAGCCGCGCGGGCCGGAAGTCCAGGACGTGCCGGTGCACGGTGACCACCAGCCGGCCGCCGGGCCGCAGCACCCGGTGGATGTCGGCGAACCCGGCCGGCCGGTCCCACAGCATGACGTTGTTCACGGAGATCGCCGCGTCGATGCTTTCGTTGGCACAGCTGGTGTTCTCCGCGCTGCCGGGCCGCACTTCGAGATCCCCGGAGCGGATCCACTGCACGCAGCGCTCGGCGGCCATGGCCCGCATCAGCGGGGACGGGTCGACGCCGATCACGTGGCCGTTGGGGGACACCGCCTCGGCGGCCAGCGCCATGCCGACACCCGGCCCGTGCCCGATGATCAGCACCACCTCGCCGGAGCTCAGCGCGGCCAGGCCGATGGCCGCCCGCTCCTGCTCCCGGTTGCCGAACGCCATGATCGAGCCACCCATCCGGCCGGCGACGCCGCGCGGGTGGCCGAACGCGGCGTCCAGGGCTCGCCTCAGCAACGTGGGCATGTCCCAAGGTCACCACGGATACCGCCGGAACGCCATACGGACCCACCGCCAGCAGTATGCACGTCTTCCTGATGGCTGTGTGTCGAGCGGCCCGATCGGGCCGGGCCGGGCAGACTGGGCCGCGTGAGCAACGAGGGACACCAGCGCACCGGGATGACGGCGTTGGCGGTGAGCGCGCTCGGCGTCGTGTTCGGCGACATCGGCACCAGCCCGCTGTACTCCATCCAGACGGTGTTCGCGCTGGACAACGGGGCGATCCGCCCGGTGGCGGACGACGTGTACGGCGTGATCTCGATGGTCTTCTGGGCCGTGACGATCATCGTGTCGATCAAGTACGTGGTGTTCGTGATGCGGGCCGGCAACGACGGCGAGGGCGGCATCATGGCGCTGGCCGCGCTGATCCGGCGCAGCGTGGCCGGCCGCACCACGATGGTCGCGACGGCGGTGCTGCTGGGGGTGATCGGCGGGTCGCTGTTCTTCGGCGACAGCGTGATCACGCCGGCGATCTCGGTGCTGTCCGCGCTGGAGGGCATCGAGGTGGTGGCGCCGGACGTCAAGGACGTGGTGCTGCCGATCAGCGTCACCATTCTGGTGCTGCTGTTCCTGGCCCAGCGCTTCGGCACGCACCGGGTGGGCCGGTTCTTCGGTCCGATCATGCTGCTCTGGTTCGTGGTGATCGGGCTGCTCGGGATCCCGTGGGTGGTGGCCCGCCCCGGCATCCTGCTGGCGCTGTCCCCGACCTCGGCGATCTCGTTCTTCGTGGACCGGCCGTTCCTGGCGTTCGTGGCGATGGGCGCGGTGGTGCTGGCCATCACCGGCGCCGAGGCGCTCTACGCCGACATGGGGCACTTCGGCCGGGCGGCGATCAGCAAGGCCTGGTTCTTCGTGGCCTTTCCCGCGCTGACGCTGAACTATCTCGGCCAGGGGGCGCTGATCCTGAGCCGGCCGGACGCGGTGTCGAACCCGTTTTTCATCCTGGCGCCCGGGTGGGCCCAGATCCCGCTGATCGTGCTGGCCACGGCGGCGACGGTGATCGCCTCCCAGTCGGTGATCTCGGGCGCGTTCTCCATGGCCCGGCAGGCGGTGCAGCTGGGGTTCCTGCCGATCCTGACCGTCCGGCACACCTCGCGTGAGGAGAGCGGGCAGATCTACGTGCCCGGCATCAACTGGCTGCTGCTGGCCGGCGTGCTGATCCTGGCCGTGACGTTCGGTTCCTCGCAGTCGCTGTCCACCGCCTACGGCCTGGCGGTCACCGGCACGCTGCTGCTGACGACGTCGCTGTTCCTGGTGCTGGCCGGCGCGGCGTGGCACTGGAAGTGGTGGCAGCTGACGCTGGTCGGGGTGGTGTTCGGCGGGCTGGAGCTGTCGTTCCTCGCCGGCAACCTGACCAAGGTCGTGCACGGCGGCTGGCTGCCGCTGCTGCTCGGGGCCATGGTCGTGACGGTGATGTTGACGTGGCAACGCGGGCGTCGGGTCGTCACCGCGCGGCGCACCGAGATCGAGGGCTCGATGGTGGAGTTCGTGGACGAGCTGCGTGACGGCGGCGCGGTGCGGGTGCCGGGGACGGCGGTGTTTCCCCACCCGCACAAGGAAACCGTGCCGCTGGCGTTGCGGGCCAACTTCGAGTTCAACGGCGTGGTGCACGAGCACGTCGTGGTCGTGACGGTGACACCGGAGAACGTGCCGCACGTGCCCCGCACTGAACGGTTCAGTGTGGATTCGCTGCACCAGACCGACGACGGCGTCGTGCACCTGACCGTCCGCTTCGGATTCCAGGACGACCAGGACATTCCCGGCGCGCTGCGGGACGCGTTCATGCTGACGTCCGAGCTGGAGGTCGACCCCGACTCGGCGTTCTACTACCTGTCCCGGGTCAGCATCGAGGTCGGGCCGGACAGGAACATGCCGCGCTGGCAGAAGATGCTGTTCATCGGCCTGGCCCACAACGCCGCCAGCCCGGCGGTGTACTTCCGGCTGCCGGTGGAGCGCACCGTGGTGATGGGCACCCGGGTCGACATCTAACGGTGGTGGGGTATGCCCAGGACCGCGTGGTCGGCGTAGCCCAGCGCCTCCTCGACCAGGCCCGACAGGTGGTCGCTGGTGACGCGGTACAGCATGCGGCGGCCGTCCCGCCGGGCCTGCACGAGCCCGGCGAGGCGGAGTCGGCCCAGGTGCTGGGACACCGAGGACCGTGACGCGGGGACCTGCTCGGTCAGCGTGTTCACGTCCTGCTCGCCGTGGTTGTCGCCGAGTAGGTGCAGCAGGTGCAGGCGGGTCGGGTCGGCCAGGTGGCGCAGCACGTCGGCGGCGATGCTCAGGCGTTCGCCGTCGACCTGCTGATGCGAACCACTGGCACCTGCCATGTTCTTGTGCGCGCACATGCTTGCATATTGCTCCTGAGCAGCGCATTCTGGCAACCATGAGCCATCAACACGGGCATGGTCATGGGCACGGGCATTCGCGGTGGGGGCGGTTGCGGCATGTGGTGAAGCCGCACAGCCACGACTCGGCGGATCGCGTGGACACCGCCCTGGAGACCAGTCGGCAGGGGCTGCGGACGCTGCTCTGGTCGTTCGTGCTGCTGTTCGCCACCGCTGTCGTGCAGCTGGCGGTGGTGCTGCTCAGCGGGTCCGTCGCGCTGCTCGGCGACACGATCCACAACTTCGCCGACGCGCTGACCGCCGTGCCGCTGGGCATCGCGTTCCTGCTCGGCCGCCGCGCCGCGACCCGTCGCTACACCTACGGTCTGGGTCGGGCCGAGGACCTCGCCGGCGTCGTGGTGGTGATGATCATCGCCGGGTCGGCGGTGATCGCGGCGTGGCAGGCGATCGACCGGCTGATCCATCCGCAGCCCGTCGGACACCTGCCGGTGCTCGCCGCCGCCGGGCTGGTCGGCTTTCTCGGCAACGAGATCGTGGCCCGCTACCGGATCCGCGTCGGCCGGCGCATCGGCTCCGCCGCCCTCGTCGCCGACGGCGTGCACGCCCGCACCGACGGCTTCACGTCACTGGCCGTCGTGCTCGGCGCCGGCGGAGTGGCCGTCGGGATCCCGCTCGCCGACCCGGTCATCGGCCTGGGCATCACCGTCGCCATCCTGTTCGTGCTGCGCGACGCGGCACGGGAAGTGTTCCGCCGGCTCATGGACGCCGTCGACCCCGGGGTTCTCGACCTTGCCGAGCGGACCGTGATCGGGGTCGCCGGCGTGGTTGGCGTGGGGGACATGAGGATGCGGTGGATCGGACACACCCTCCGCGCCGAACTCGCCGTCACCGTCGACGCGTCGCTCACCGTCGAGGAAGCCCACCGCATCGCCCACGACGTCGAACACCAGCTGGTGCACGCCGTTCCCCGGTTGGGGGCGGCGACGGTGCATACCGAGCCGGCGGTGCGGGCGGCGGTTGCGCATGAGGCGCTTGCGCATCACCGGTGAGTTGTGGGTTTGAGGGTGGCTCGGGGGTGGTTTCGTTTTGGGAGGTCCACCCCCGCCCGGTGACCGACCGTCCACGTCGGACCTCACGTCGTGATGTCGGCCCTCCATGCCATGCTGGACAGCAGTCCTACGTGGACCGGGCCGCAGTGGCAGCCGGGACACATGGTCTCCTCGGCGGCCGGCGACTCGCACGGGTGACCCCCGTGGCTGTAGAAGGAAAAAGTGTCCCCTTCGGCATCGGTCACATGGGTCACCTGGTAGACGTCGTCCGAGTGCTCGCCGCACCGGGCGCAGGTGAACCGATACCGTTCGACTACCCGCTCCGAGAACATGCTGCTTCACCTCTTCGCTGTCGAGACGCGCAGCCCTCGTGATCGATGCTACGCCGGTGCGACTGGCCCGAACGGGTCGATTCCGTCAGCGGCGACGCAGGTTTTCCCGTGACAGCCCGACTTTGTCGGAATTGACCGGCAT
The DNA here is from genome assembly GCF_044547355.1 of Kutzneria sp. NPDC052558. Taxonomy (NCBI): domain Bacteria; kingdom Bacillati; phylum Actinomycetota; class Actinomycetes; order Pseudonocardiales; family Pseudonocardiaceae; genus Kutzneria; species Kutzneria sp. NPDC052558. Next base: position 215,253 of record NZ_JBIUAG010000009.1, on the reverse strand, counting down.
CGGGCAGACTCGTGCGATGGCGACCTTGGTGGCGTTCCACGCCCATCCCGACGACGAGGTGCTGCTGACCGGCGGCACGCTGGCCCGCGCGGCGGCGGAAGGACACCGGGTGGTGATCGTGGTGGCGACCGACTCGATGGTCGCCGCCGACGAGGGGCAGCCGCAGCGGATGCTGGAACTGCGGGCCAGCGCCCAGGTGCTGGGCGTGCACCGGGTCGAACACCTGGGCTACGCCGACAGCGGCCACGGCCCGGTGCTCTACCCCGACCCGCCGGACCGCCAGCGCTTCGCCCGGGCCGATGTCGAGGAGGCGGCCGGCCGGCTGGCCCGCCTGCTCCGGGAGGAACGAGCCGATCTGCTGCTCAGCTACGACGTCAACGGCGGCTACCGGCACCGCGACCATCTCAAGGTGAACGTCGTCGGCCGCCGCGCCGCCGAGTTGGCCGGCGTGCGGGTGCTGGAGGCGACGGTGCCGCGCGATTTCGTGGTGCGGATGATACGGCTGGGCCGCCTCCTGCGGGTGCCGTTCGGGCACGACCCCGACCTCTGGTCGTCGGCGTTCAGCCCGTCCGACGCGATCACGCACCGGATCTCCGTGCGCAAGTACGCCGCGCAGAAGCAGGCGGCGCTGGGCATGCACCGGTCCCAGGTCTACGGCGGCGGTCGGCTGTCGGCGGTGATGCGGCTGCTGGTGGAGATGCCGACGACCCTGTTCGGCCTGATCCTGGGCTACGAGTGGTTCGTGGAGGAGGCCCGCGCCGACCGGGCGTAGACGGCCCAGCCGATGACCGCCAGGCCCAGCCACGTGATGGCCCGGTAGAACAGCACGATCGCCCCGGCCGGCGCGGCGGCGATGCCGGCGCTCAGCAGCACCCCGAGGAGCCCGGTCTCGGCCAGCCCCGCGCCGCCGGGCAGGATCTGCAACGCGATGCTGCCCTGCACGATCAGGAAGCCGACCACCAACGCCGCCCAGGGGATCTCGACGTCCACGGTGAGCACGCTGGCCACCAGCGTGACGAAGTCCAGCACCCAGGTCAGGAGGGCCACGGCGACCAGCGCCAGCCACTCGCGGCCGCTGGGCCGTAACGAGGCGACGTCGTCGGACAGGCGAAGCACCGCCGACTCGGCGCGGGAAGCCCAGCGTCGAGGCATGATCCACAGCAGTCCCCGGCGGAGCACGCCCGGATGGGTCAGCAGCTGCCACGCGCCGAAGGTCCCGCCGCCGACCACCACGGCGATCGGCACGGCCACAACGGCCGGCAGCTCACCGGTGACGGCCAGCCCGAGCGCTCCGATGACGATCAGGGAGACGCTCGTGATCAACCCGGCCATCAGCACCGACCAGGCCGCGACCGGCCCGCTCACGCCCCGGCGCCGCAGCTGCTGGATGCCGTAGCCGAGCGACCCCGCCCCGCCGACCACCGGCACCGTCGTCGAGACCGCGTTCTGCGCGAAGTTGATGCCCTGGACCGTGCCGGAAGGCAGCGAAACACCGCCCACGACCAGGAGTTTCCGGTGCAGTTCGCCGTACACTGCCAGCGCGCCCGCGCCGCTCAGCACGGCCACCAGCAGCCAGCCCCAACGCACGGTCTCCAGGTGCACGCCGGTCTCGGTGAACTGGCTGACCATGCCCGGGATCCGCCACGCGACCCACCCCAGCGCGGCCCCGACCACGGCCCAGTGCACAACCGCGCGCCACGGGAACGGCCCCCGTTCCCCCCAGCTGATCGCCGCCATCGCCGCCTCCCCTGTTCACCCAGGTCAACGGCGGTGCCCGAAAATCAATTTCCGGAAACGCCGCGATGTGGCCGGTGTCTCGCGGATCAGGGCACGTAGTACGTCAGCAGGTCGGCCGACACCGGCGGGAACAGCGCCGTCATCAGCTCCACCTGCGGCCCCGGGTACACGTCGGGGTGCCGCTCGGCCAGCAGAGCGCCGATCTGGGCGAGGTCGGTCGGCTGTGCGGCGCGCAGCGTCAGACCATCGGGCAGCGACTGGCTCATCGCCGGACCACCGCCCGACGGTCCACCGGATTTCACGCGCCTGCTTGCGCGCGGCCCCCGTTCTCGCGCGGCGAGAACGGGGGCCGTGGGTCCGCTCAGCAGGCCCCGTTGTCCTGCCAGATGTTCCAGGCGATGGCCGAGCCCGGCGTCACGCCGGTGGACCAGTACAGCGAGGTCCACTTGTGGCTGTTGTAGGAGACGACGTTGCCCGGCACGTACGCGGTGGTGGCGTTCCACGCGGCGATGCCCGAGCAGCTGCCGCCGCCGGGCGGCGTGGTCGTGGTGGTGGTCGTCGTGGTCGGCGGGGGCGTGCCGCCTCCGCCGCCTCCGCCGTTGTAGGAGTCGAAGATCTTGCTGAAGTCCAGTTTGGACTGACTGATGTTGGTGCACGACGGCAGGCCGCTCACGCCGCCGCCGCAGGGCTGGTCGCGGTCGACCGACCAGAAGGCCAGCCGGCCGATCCCGTTGCTGTTGGCGAAGTTCACCACGGCCTGGGCGTCGGACTCGGTGAAGATCTCGGCCGCGTCGTCGTTCTGGCCGATCATCGGGGTGATGCCGATGTTGCCGTAGGTGTCCGACGACCACAGGGTGCGGGCCAGGTTGAGCGTGGCGGTGGCGGCCTGGGTGGCGTAGGACCCCATCTGCGGGTTGCTGTCCCAGCTGCCGTAGTAGTCCATGGTCATGATGTTGATGACGTCCAGCCGCGCGCCGTCGGCCTTGGCCGCCTGGAGGAACGCCGTCCCGTAGTTGTCGGGCCCGGTGGGCAGCACCGGGATCGTCACCGACACGACCAGCCCGGGATTGGCGCTCTCCAGGCTCTTGATCGCCGCGAACCGCCGGTTGACCGAGGCGGTGTCGGCGATCGCCGCGCCCTCCACGTCGAAGTCGATGTGGTTGACGTGCAAGGTGTTCACCACGGTCTGGTAGGCCGAGGTGAGCGAGGTGGCGTTGGTGCAGGACTGGGCCAGTTCGACGCCGCCGGCTCCGCCGAAGGAGACGATCGCCTGCGCCCCGGCCGACTGCGCGGCCGAGATCTCGCCGTTCACGGTGGGGTCGTTGGTGACCGGCAGCGTGTCGCCCCAGATCGGGGTGCAGCCGCTGCCGATCACGAACGCCGCCGTGAACGCCTTGAGGCCGGCGCCGCTGATCGCGGCGTTCAGCATCGGTTCCTGGTTGTTGGTCATGTCGACGTACGGCGCGACGCCGTAGCCGGTGGCGGCCGGGGCGGCGGCCGCCTGGGTGGTCACGCCGGCGTAGCCGACCATACCGAGGGTGAGCAGCAGGCCCGCGGCCGCCGCCGGCCAGGCCGCCTTGGGGCGTAAGGATCTCATCGCGACACCTCGCAGGGATTCAGTACCGAACGATGATCTTGGTGAAGTCGTACGCGCCCTGCGTGATGTTGCTACAGGTGCCGGGCGCCCAGTTCTCCGGCACGCCGGCCGGGCACTGGAAGTCGCGGTTGACCGACCAGAACGAGAACCAGGCCGGGTGGTTGGCCTGGGCGAAGGCCAGCAGCTGGGTGAAGGTGTCCTGGGTGAACAGCTCGCTGGGCTGGTCGCTGTGCCCGTTCATCAGCTGCAATCCCAGGTGGGCCCAGGCGGTGGCGGTGCTCCAGCCGTAGATCGAGGCCAGCTGGGCCGCCGCGGTGGTGGCGATGTTCTCGGTCTGCGCCACCTCGGTGCCGCTGGTCAGGCCGGTGTCGAAGTCCATGATGTTGACGATGTCCAGCCGCGCGCCGGCGGCGACGGCCTGGCGGATCTCGTCGGTGCCGCTGCCCGGGAAACCGACCGTGGTCATCGGGATCGTCAGGGAGACGACCAGGTTCGGGTTGTTGCGCTCCAGGATGGCGATGGCCCCGAAGCGGACCGCGGTGTTGGCGTCCAGCGCGCCGTTCTCGTAGTCGAAGTCGACGTGCTTGAGCTGGTACTTGGTGATCACCTGCTGGTAGGCGGCGGCCAGCGCGGTGGCGCTGCCGCAGGTGCTGCCGAGCTCGGTTCCGTTGTAGCCGCCGAAGGACACGGCCGCGTCGCCGCCGGCCGCGCGGATCGCGTTGATCTGCGCCGCCACCGCGGTGTCGTTGGACACCAACTGGCTGGCGTTGCCGTCCCATGCCGGCGTGCACCCGCCGGAGTCCAGCACGAACGCCAGGTTGAACTCCTTCTCCCCGGAGCCGGCGACGATGGCGCTGATCGAGGGCGGGGTGTTGTCCAGCGGCATCAGGTACACCGGGTGGCTCCAGCCGGTGTTGGGCGGCGGCGCGACCGTGGTGGAGGTCGTGGTCGTCGTGGTGGTGGTGCTGGTCGGCGGGGTGGAGCCGCCCGGGCCGGTGAGCGTGACGTCGTCGGCGTAGTAGGTGGGCTGGCCGTACCAGCCGTGCACGAACACGGTGACCGATGTGGTCGACGCGCCGGTGGTGAAGGTGGTGCTGAGCTGTTGGTACGACGGTGCGGACTGGGTCCAGGTGCTGGCGTTGACGCCGGTTCCGGTGGCGCCGAGGTAGACGTAGGAGCCCTGGACGAACGCGGTCAGGGTGTACGCGCTGTTCGGGGCGACGCTGATCGTCTGCGTGCACTGGGCCGTGGCGGCGGCGCTCGGCGTGCCGGCCAGGGCGTGGGCGCCGGCGTGCACCGGCGTGGACACCGTGGTCGCGATGCCGGCGTCGCAGGTCCAGCCGGTGAGGCCGGACTCGAAGCCCGCGTCGGCGACGAGGTTGGTGGCCGCGGTGGCCGTGGGGGCCAGGGTGAGCGCGGCGGCGAGCAAGGCCGACATGGCGGCGGCCAGGCCCACCGCGATGGCGAGGCGGATGCGTGACAGGGACGGCATGTGTTCCCTCCAACGGGCGGCCGCGGAGTGCTCATCTGAAAGTGGACTAGACCACCTGTCGCCGTCAAGGGCTGCCGCCTGGGAACTTCGACAGGGGCGGACCACCGGGCCCGGTGGTCCGCCCCGAAGTCGGGCAATTGCCCGAAAAATCACTATCCACAGTGGACTATGGCAGCGTCCACCGCTGGTTCGCGCCGCCGTCGCGGTCCCAGATGATCAGCTGCGAGCCGTTGTCGGTGGACGCCCCCGGGTCGTCGAGGCACTTGCCGGTCCGCGATGAGGCCGACGTCCTCGCCGCGGTCGGCTACCTGGTCAAGGACAGCCCGCGAGCGGTTCTTGTCGACGGTGTGCGCGCCACCGCGCGCGGCGAGACGGTGCTCTCGCCGACCGTCGCGTCCACATTGGTCAACCGGATGTGGCGGCCCACGGCTCGGTGGCGCACACCGGTTGCGAGGTGGGAAGATCGGCTGACGCCGAGTCGATCTGGGGGTTCGATGCCGGGCAGTGTCCGGTCGCTGCGGGAACCGGTGTTCCGGCGGTGGTTCCTCGGCCAGGTCCTGTCGGCCTCCGGCGGCACGACGCAGGCGGTGGCGCTGGCCTGGCTGGTGGTGCAGCTGACCGGCAGCGGCCTCGACATCGGCCTGATGACGTCGTGCTCGTTCCTGCCGCTGTTCCTGCTCGGCCCGTACGCCGGCGGCCTGGTCGACCGGATCGGCCCGCGACGGGTCCTGATCGCCACCCAGTCCCTGCTGGCGGTGCTGGCCGGTCTGCTGGCGGTGCTGGCGGCGACGGGGACTGTGCAGATGTGGATGCTGTTCGTGATCGCGGCGGCGTCCGGTTCGGTCAGCACCTACGACGGCACCGCCCGGCAGGTGTACGTGGTGGACCTGGTCGGTGCCGAACGGGTGAGCAACGCGGTGGCGCTGAACGAGGTCGTGGTCAACGGATCGCGGGTCCTCGGGCCGGCGGTCGGCGGCGCGGCGCTCGGGATCTGGGGCGCGGCGGCGTGTTGTGCCGTCAACGGCCTGTCCTTCCTGCCGTCGCTGATCGTGGTGGTCCGGCACCGCGTCGAGGCGTCCGCGCATCCGCCGCGACCCGCTCGGGACGGCGGATTGCGTTATGCCTGGCGGAATCCGGCGATCCGGGCGTGCCTGCTGCTGGCGGCGGCCTCGGGCATGGTGTTCCACCTCGACGTGCCGATCCCGTTGCTGGCCTACGGAGTGTTCCGCCTGGACGGCACCGCCTTCGGTCTGATGATGGCGGCCTTCGGCGTCGGCTCCATCCCCGGTGTGCTGCTGGCGGCGTCCGGTCCGAGCCGGCCCAGCGGCCTGCGGGTGGCGATTCTGGCCGGTGCCACCGGAATCGCCGTCCTGGGCGCCTCGTACGCCCCGACCGTGCCGTTGGTGTTCCTCGGCATGGCGGTGACCGGCTGCCTGTCGATCTGGTTCATCTCGCTGGCCAACACCTTGGTGCAGCTGGAATCCGACCCCGGCATGCGGGGCCGGGTGAACGCGGCCTGGACCATGGCGCTGCCCGGCTGCATCCTGGTCACCGGGCCGTTCATGGGCTGGGTCGCCGGAGTGGCCGGCCCGCGGCTGGGGTTCGGCGTGGCCGGGCTGGCGATGCTGCTGGCGGCGGCCGTCGGCTGGCGGGCGCTGACCCGCGCCCGGCTACCGGTCGGCCAGTGAGTCCAGGTATGCCCGGCAGGTGGCGCGCATCCGGTCCACGGTCATGTTCTTCGAGCCCAGCAGCACCTGGATGGCCAGCCCGTCGATCATCGCGACCACGGTGTTGGCCACCAGCACCGGATCGCCGCCCCTGAGCAGGCCCTGGTCCTGCGCGTCCCGGACCAGGCCGACCACGGTCCGCCGCCACTCGCCGTAGATGCTCTCGTTGAGCTCCTGGAGTTCGGGCTGGCGCAGGCCGTGCACCCACAGCTCGGCCCACACCCGCCACGCGGCGACGCTCTCGGCGTCCAGCGGCGCGTACGACTCGACCAGGCGGGACAACAGGTCCAGGGGATCGCCGCCGCTGGCCAGCACCGCGGCCCGGCGTTCCAGCGAGTGCCGGAAGTTGTGCTCGAAGGCCGCGTGCAGCAGGGCCTGCTTGCTGTCGAAGTAGTAGTGGATGGTGCCGGAGCTGACGCCGGCCCGCTCGGCCACGTCGGTCAGCCGCAGGTCGTGGATGCCGGCGTCGGCGATCACCGCGCACGTGGCGCGCAGGATCTGCGCCTTGCGCTCGGCCTCGACGCTGGGACGCGGCACGGTCACTCCTCCCGATGGGTGTGACCGCGAGTATAGATAACTGGCTCGCCAGTCAGAGATGACGGGAGATCACCAGGCGCATGATGTCCGAGGTGCCCTCCTCGATCTCCTCCAGCTTCACGTCCCGCATCCACTGCTCCACCGGGAACTCCCGCGAGTAGCCCCAGCCGCCCAGCGTCTGCACGGCCGCCCAGGTGACGAACATGGCCGTCTCGGACGCGGTCAGCTTGGCCATCGCGGCCAGCCCGGTCACCCGCTCGCCGGCGTCGATCTGCCGGGCGGCATGGTGCACCAGCAGCCGCGCCGACTCGATGCGGGTGGCCATGTCGGCCAGCCGGAACGCCACCGCCTGGTGCTCGATGATCGGCGCCCCGAACTGCTTGCGGTTGCGGGCGTAGTCCAGCGCGAACTCGTAGGCCGCCCGCGCCGCGCCGACCGCCGCCGCGCCGAGCACCACCCGGGAGATGTCGAACGTGCCCATCAGGCCGTGGAAACCGCGGCCCTCATCGCCGAGCCGGTCGCTCGCCGGCACGAAGACGTTGTCGAAGAACACCTCCCGGCAGACGATGGCCCGCTGGCCCATCTTGCGCATCGGCTCGCCGAATCGCAGCCCCGGCGCGTCGCGCTCCAGCAGGAACGCCGTCACGCCGGCGGATCGCTTGCTGCGGTCGGTCTTCGCGAACACCACGTAGTACCGGGCGGCGCCGGCGTTGGAGATCCAGGTCTTCTGGCCGGTGAGCTCGTAGCCGCCCTCGACCCGGCGGGCGGTGGTGATCATCGACGCCGCGTCCGAGCCGGCGTTGGGCTCGGTGGTGGCCAGCGCGGTCATCGGCGCGTCCGGGCCGGTCAGCGGGGTCAGCCACCGCCGCTTCTGCTCCTCGCTGCCCAGCTCCAGGATCGGGTCGGCGTAGAAACCGTTGGAGCACAACAGGTTCCCGATGCCCGGATCGCCCCAGCACAGCTCCTCCTGCACCAGGCACTGGGTGAACACGTCGGTGAAGCCGCCGCCGCCGTACTGCTCGGGCAGCATGAAGTTGGTGATGCCCACCTCGCCGGCCAGGGCGAACAGGTCGACCGGCGTCACCACGTCGGCCTCGTCCACCGCGCGGGCCCGCGGCCGGATCTCCCGCTCGGCGAAGTCCTTGCACAGCTTGACGATCTGGCGCTGCTCGGCGCTGAGCGGCCAGGCCGGGAAGTGGGTGGTCATGCGCGGCGAGCCTCCTGACGGGCTAGGGGGAAGATCAGGGCGTCCACGGCCAGCGGCCCGTCCGGCCCGACCCGGACCGGGTTCAGCTCCAGCTCGCCGACCAGCGGCGAGGCCGCGACCAGCAGCGACACCCGGTGCACCAGGTCGGCCAGCCCCTCGACGTCCACCCCCGGGCGGCCGCGCCAGCCGCGCAGCAGCGGGGCGCAGCGCAGCCGGCCGAGCATGGCCCGGGCCGAGGCGGGGGAGACCGGGGCCAGTTCGGTGGCGATGTCCTGGTGCAGCTCGGTTTCCGTGCCGCCGGCGCCGACCGCGACCAGCGGGCCGAAGTCGGGGTCGCGGCGGGCCCCGACCAGGATCTCCACCGTGTCCGGGCGGGTGTCCTGCTCCTCGACGACGTAGTCGCCGGGGCCGAGCCGGTCGGTCATCTCGTCGTACGCCTTGGTCAGCTGGTCGACCGTGGCCAGTCCGGTCCGGACCCCGCCGGCCTCGCTCTTGTGCTCCAGCCAGGCGGCTTTCAGCACGTACGGGGCGGTGAGGCGGGCGGCCCTGGCCAGCTCCGCCCGGGCGCGGACGACGAGGCCCCGGGGGAAGGCGACATCGACCAGCACCTGGCGAGTCTCCCAGTAGCCCTCCGGCAGCGATTCGAGGGGCCGGGCCTGGCCGGGCAGCGCCAGTTGGGACGGCAGGGCCAGCTCAGCCGGCCGGCCGAACGCGACCAGACCGCGCAGCGCCGACAGGGCCGTCTCGATCCGGTCGTAGGTCGGCACGCCGGCCGCCCACAGCGCCCGTGCGGTGTCGCCGTCGGGGCCCATCGAGTGCACCACCACCGGTTTGCCGGCGTTCGCCGCTGCCGCGCCGATCCGTTCGGCCACGGCGATCTCCCGGTCGCCGATGGCCGGAATGTCCAACCCGTACCGTCCGAAGTAGCCGGTCAGCACGGCGGCGTCCACGTCGTCGGACCGCAGCACGGCCTCGGTGATCCGGGCGTAGTTGGCGATGTCCTGCTCGCCGGCCCCGGCCAGGTCGACGGGATTGTGCGCGGCGGCCCCGGCCGGCAGCGTGACGCCGATGTCGTGGGAGAACGCCGGCACCGTCAGGTGATTCGTGTGGGCCACGTCGGCGGCGATCCCGCACTGCCCGCCGCTGTCGCCGATGATCGCCACCCGGTTGCCGCGCGGCGGGCGAGCCGCCAGCAGCGCCCGGGCCACGTCGATCAGGGCGGACGGCGTGCTCACGCGGGCGACGCCGGCGGCCCGGCAGGCGGCGTCGACGACGTCCAGCGGCGAGGTCAGGGAACCGGTGTGCGAGCGGGCAAGGCGGGTGCTGGCCGCGCTGCCGCCGACGGTCAGCAGCAGCGTCGGCTTGCCCACCTCCCGCAGCCCTCGCAACGCCCGCAGCAGCAGCGATCCATCGGTGAAGTTCTCCAGGTAGACGGCCACGACCTCGGTCGAGGCGTGATCGGCGAGGTCGGCCAGCAGCTCGGTCGCCGTGACGTCGGCGGCGTTGCCCAGCGAGACGAACCGGGAGATGCCCAGCCCGTGCCGCTCGCCCAGCAGCGCCAGCTCCGAGCCGACCTGCCCGCTCTGCGACACGATCGCCAGCGGCCCGGCGGTGAAACTGCCCCAGGCCAGGCACAGGTCGCTGGCCGTGTCCACGATGCCGAGGCTGTTGGCGCCGACCAGCCGGGCCCCGCCGGCCCGGATCTGTTGCGCCAGCTCGGGTTCGTCCGGCACGCCGGCGGTGATGCCGAGAAAGCCCTTGACTCCCAGGGAAAGTCCCTCGGCCACGACCTCGGGCACGTGTGCCGCCGGCACGCAGAGCGCGACCAGGTCCGGGACGTCGTCCAGGCCGTGCAGGCTTGTCGCGCACGGCTGCCCGCACACGGTGCCCCCACGCCGGTTGACCAGGTGCACCCGGCGGCGACGGGATCCGGTCAGCGCCCCGGCGGCCAGCCAGTGGCCCCATTTGGAGCGGTCCTCCGACGCGCCGACCACCGCGACCGAGGTGGGGTCGCGGAACACGCCCAGTCCGTGCATCGCCGCTCCATAGATAACTGGCCCGCCAGTCAGTTATCGTGAGCTCGACGACAATGATTGTCAACTTTGCCGAGTGTCAGGCCGTGGCCATGGCCGGCGGGGACACCACCTGCGCCCAAGAGGTGAGCTCCCGCCCTTGCTCCGACCGGGTGCGGTAGTCGGCGCTCATCCCGGACAGCACGGCCACTTCCTCCCGGCGCAGGAGGTAGCCGAGCCGGTCGGCCATGACCCGACGCTAGTACAGCGGCTTGCGGCCGATCGCCCCGTAGGCGCAGCTCAGCTCCGGGTGCTCGTCCACGTCCTCCGGCGACTCCGGCCGCCACAGCGGCACGTAGACCACACCCGGCTCGACCAGCTCCAGGCCCTTGAACAGCCGGGTGAAGCGCTCGCGGTCGCGGGGCGTGAACGGGCTGTCGGTCTCGTCGTACAGTCGGATCACCCGCTCGACCTGACCGCCTTCGGTCTCCTGCGTGCCCTGCGAGATCATCATGTAGCTGCCCGGCGCGATGGCGTTGCGGTAGCCGGCGACGATCGACTGCGCCTCGGCGTCGGACTCGACGAAGTGCAGCACCGCCGACATCAGCACCGCCACCGGCTTGGACAGGTCCAGCAGGCCGGTGACCACGTCGCTGTGCAGCACCTCCCGCGGCTGCCGCAGGTCGGCCCGCAGCGCCGCGGCGTGGTCGTTGTTCTCCAGCATCAGGGCGGCGTGCGCGATGGCCACCGAGTCCCGGTCCACGTAGACCACGCGTGAGCGCGGGGCGGCCGCGTGGGCGATCTCGTGCACGTTGCCGGCGGTCGGAATGCCCGAACCCAGGTCCAGGAACTGGGTGATGCCCTGATCGAGCAGATAGAGCACGGCCCGCCGCAGGAACCGGCGCGAGGTGCGCAGGACCAGCGGCAGGTCCGGCATCGTCTTCTGGGCTCGGTGCGCGAACTCCCGGTCGACGGCCAGGTTGTGGTAGCCGCCGAGGAAATAGTCGTACACCCGGGCGGCACTGGGCACATCCGGATCCAGTCCCGTCGGCATCCACGCGGATTCGTGCACCAGATCGACCTCCCGGACAACCCCCTGATTCGCCGCCGAAATCCTAGTACAACCTCACGCCGTCGCGGTGACGACAAGGGTGGGCGGTTTTCGGAGATAATCACCGAAGTGCTCCGCGTCGGCGGTCGGCGAGCACAGCGGATCCCACCACGTCACCTGCCGGAAGCCGGCGTCGAGCAGGGCGCGCTCCTGTGTGGCCCGCGACCAGTAATGCGGCGTCACATCGATGAGGCCGCCGAGGAACTCGCTGCGCAGTCGCACCGGATCGCCGTCGCGAAGTTCATCCGAAGAGGCTATCAAGTCGAATCCGTAGCGCGTGTAGTAACCGGGATCGGTGGCGAAGCCGGGATTGATGGTCACGGTCACGAACCTTTTCCCCGGCCCCGACAGCGCGGCCCTGGCCGTCGCGCACATCGCCGTGAACGCCTCGACCGTTTCCGCGTAGGGCAGCAGGTGCACGGCCAGCACCACGTCGAAACGGCCGGATATCGGCTCCGAGGCGTCCTGGAGGGCGAAGGTCGCGCCGGACGGGTCCTCCTGCTCGCGCCGCCGGGCGTAGTCGACCATGCCGGCGGCGCCGTCCACCCCGACCACCGGGCGGGCCCCCAGCTCGGCCAGCCACCGGGTGTACGAGCCGGCGCCGCAGCCCAGGTCCAGGGCGGCCAGCCCGGCCACGTCGCCCAGCGCCACCCGCACCGAGTGCTGCTCCACGTCCCGCCGGTACGGCCACACGTCGAAGCTGCGCTCGTACAGGTAGGCCAACTCCTCGAACTGGCTTGCCGAACTGGTCGTCATCAGCGCTCCTCACCAGGTCACGGGCAGCTGCATCGGGCGGGTGAAAATGCGGTTGCGGTCCCAGGGCAGCTCCCGCTCGCTGACCGCCAGATCCAGCGTCGGGAACCGGGTGAACAGCCCGGAGATGGCTTCCTGCAACACGACCCGGGCCAGCTGGGAGCCAAGGCAGTAGTGCGGCCCGGCGCCGAAGGTGGCCGATCCGTCGGTCTCGCGGTGGATGTCGAACCGCTCCGGCCTGGCGTAGTGCAGCGGATCCCAGGTGACGGCCTGCATCGGCACCACCACCGCGTCGCCGCGACGGATCAGCGTGCCGTGCAGCTCCACGTCCTCGCGGGCGATGCGCGGGAAACCCATGCCGCCGTTGTGGAAGTAGCGCAGCACCTCCTCGACCGCCTTGGGCCACAACGCCGGCTCGGCCAGGCACTGCCGGAGTTGCCAGCGGTGCAACATGAGGATCATCGGCCCGGTGGCCAGCGGCGCCACCAGCGGGTCGAACGAGGTGACGAAGATCAGGAAGACCGTGCCGAACAGCTCGGACTCGCTGATCACGCCCTCCGCGCGGGCCTCGAGCAGCATGTGCACGGGGGAGCCGGGCATCGGGTCGGCCCGGTGCGCCGCGATCAGCTTGGCGATGAACCGCTTGGCCGCGTCCGTCTCGGCCGCCACGGCCTCCGGTGTCGAGGACATGTCCAGGGTCATCGGGTACGTGCGCCGGCACTGCTCGGCCAACTCCGGCGGCACGCCCATCAGCTCGCCCATGGCGTCCAGCGGCAGCACCGCCGAGAACGACTCGACGAGGTCGACCGGGTTCGGCCCGTCGGCCATCGCGTCCAGCAGCCGTCGCACGTGGCGGGCGACGAGCGGGCGGTGGGCCTGCACGGCGCGCCGGCTGAACCAGCCGCTGAGCACCTGCCGCACCCGGCCGTGCTCCGGCGGGTCCAGGTTGAAGATCGCGTCGTCTACCGAGGTGAGGTCCTCGCCGACCATGCGGGGCGACCCCGGCTCGGCGAGGTTGCGGCTGAACCGGCTGTCGGCGAACACCTTGGCCACGTCGTCCTTGCGGGTCAGCATCCATCCGGTGACGCCGCTGGGCAGCCGCACCGGGCAGACCGGCTTGTCGCGCTGCGCCCATCGGGTCAGCGGCGGCAGCGCGCCGGTTTCACCGAGGGGAAATGGATAGTGCAGCGGAAGCTCCGGTTCTGCCGTGCTCGTCATGATGTGCCTCCCGATAGTCGACGACTGCCCAGCCCTGTCCGGGGTCCACGGTGATGGTCGAGCTGCCGCTCGCGATCTCCGTCATGAGGGGCGTGACACGGTGGTACACAAAAACGCTGTCGGTCACGCCGAAGAGGCTCGGGCCGTCCGTGAGCAGCGGAATTTCGGCAATCACATAGCGCACGCCCGTGTCGATATCCTCGGCCGTGACCTCGCGACCCTCGGCCGAGTTGCGCACCACTTCCGCCGCTATCTCCCGGCAGGCCCGGCGCAGGGGCTGGTCGGTCAGATACGCGGCGCGCGAACGGACGAGCGACTCCCGGTACGCGGCGGTCGCGTGTAACCGGGTCCAGCTCATCACGTGCCGCTGCGGGTCGGGGACCCCCAGGTCGGTGAGGGCTCGGACGGCCGGGTTGTGCAGCTGGCGGTAGGCCCGCCGGGCCCGGTGCACCGCCTGCGCCGGCGCGTGGCCCGCCGCGATCAGCGTGTATGCCGCCTCGAATCCGGGAATGACCACGTCCATGGACCTGAATCTGGGATGCAGCCAGAAAATCAGCTTCCTTATGTATTCGGGCTTGTAGCGGGCGTTCTGCGGGCTCAGTCCGACCAGAACATGGTCCGAGTGGTCCCTGCCATCGAGTGACTGCGCGATTGTGAACACGATGGAGCCCCTCCCATGCCCGTGCGGCATGATGCCGACGGACCGGACAAGATACGCGACTAGGCATTGTGCATGGCCACATCTGCAAATTTCGGGACAAGTCTAGGTGGTGCCCCTACACCACGCACAGAACTAGTTCGTGTGAATAACCAATTACTGCCCGCGTCCGCCGTTCACTCCCAAGAGTGGCCAGCTACCCCGTCCGGGGCGCGGCGGTGCCCGTGTCGGTGGGTCTCCCGGCCCGCCCGTCGGCGACCCCTACCGTGAATCGCGCGCACCATCAGGTGATGCCACCAGGCTTCGAACGGGGGACCGGCGACCCGGGCGGCGCGCGGAGCGCGACCTTCAGCCCGGGCATTTCTGTGCTGGCCGTAGCGGTGGAACTCCAGCCGACGCGGATCGGCACGGTCGGCGGCGTCACCGGCGAACCGGTGGACTTCTCCTGGCACTGCCAGTCCGGCGGCCGACGGGGTGTCGGCCGCCGGACCTCATCGGGTCAGGCCTGCGCGGTCTCGGCCCGCTTGGGCAGCTTCCAGCCCGGGCGGACGAAGTGGCAGGTGTAGCCGTTCGGGTAACGCTGCAGGTAGTCCTGGTGCTCCGGCTCGGCCTCCCAGAACGGGCCGGCCGCCTGCACCTCGGTGACGACCTTGCCCGGCCACAGGCCGGAGGCGTCGACGTCGGCGATGGTGTCCTCGGCCACCCGGCGCTGCTCGTCGCTGGTGTAGAAGATGGCCGACCGGTAGCTCAGGCCGATGTCGTTTCCCTGGCGGTTCTTCGTGCTCGGGTCGTGCACCTGGAAGAAGAACTCCAGCAGGTCGCGGAAACTGGTCACGCTCGGGTCGAAGACGATCTCGACGGCCTCGGCGTGGGTCCCGTGGTTGCGGTAGGTCGCGTTGGGCGTGTCGCCACCGGAGTAGCCGACCCGGGTGGACAGCACGCCGGCCTGCTTGCGGATCAGGTCCTGCATGCCCCAGAAGCATCCGCCGGCCAACACCGCGGTCTCGGTCGTGTTGCTCATCGCTCCCTCTCTCGGTCCTATCCCCCCGGCCGATACAACACCGGTCAGGACGGTTTTGGTCCCGGCTGTGACGGGCGTCCGCTCCAGCGTAAGCACCGGGTAAGGACTCACGCCCCCTGGTCATGCGACCGGCCGGCGACCGACAGCACGATCCGCCTGGCCGGCGCCATGAGGCCGGCCGTGGCGACCACCGCCGCCACCCACATCCCGGTGTTGGCGACGTTGGCGATGTCGATGGCCCGCGTGACCTCGGAGAGCGGATAGGAGTAGAGGACGTCCGCCTGGACGGCCGAGCCGATGATCAGGATCAGGCCGATCGCCCCGGTCTGCGCCCGCATCGCGAGCCGGTACCGGGGCTCTTCGCGCCAGGCCGTCTCGAAGGCCGCCGCCCGGACCGGATCGCCGAAGCTGGCCAGGGACGCGGTGCTCACCGCGGTCATCGGTCGCTCGCGCAGCAGTGTGGCCAGGCAGAACAGCCCCCCGATCGCCACATAGACCGGGCCGCGAACAGCGGCCACACGGGGATCCCGCGTGATCAGCACAAGCGCGAGCGAGGCGGCAACCTCGAACAGCACCAGCAGGCCCACCAGGTCGATCCGTCGTCGGCGCACCGTCGCGATGACCGCGACGAGCGCGACGCCGAAGCCCGGCGCCACCAGCGACCAGAAGGCGTCGACACCAACGGCGCGCAGCGCGTAGTAGCCGCCGATCGAGACGACGAGCTCCGCCAGCGCTGACAACAGGCCGCCGACCCGTGGTTGTTGCGCTGCCATCGGATCCCCCGATCTGAATAGGACGTGACGGACTAGTACGCTACAGACTATGAAAAGTCGCGGGCAACTGTCGCCG
The DNA here is from genome assembly GCF_044547355.1 of Kutzneria sp. NPDC052558. Taxonomy (NCBI): domain Bacteria; kingdom Bacillati; phylum Actinomycetota; class Actinomycetes; order Pseudonocardiales; family Pseudonocardiaceae; genus Kutzneria; species Kutzneria sp. NPDC052558. The sequence continues at coordinate 199,334 of NZ_JBIUAG010000009.1, read as the reverse complement.
GTCGTGATGGCGGTGCTGGCGCTGCTGGCGGGGGAGCCGATGCACGTCTACCGGATGCAGCAACTCATCAAGGAACGCGGCGTGGACATGGTGGTCAACGTGCGCAACCGCTCCGGGCTCTACGCGGCCATCGAACGCCTGGCCCGGGATCGGCTGATCGACGTGCACGCCGTGGAACGCGACACCCGCCATCCGGAGCGCACGGTCTACGAGCTGACGCGGCAGGGCCGGGAGGTGTTGTTGGCCGGTCTGCGGGAGGGGTTGGCCACGCCGAACCCGGAGTTCCCGCTGTTCCCCGCGGCGGTCTCGTTCCTGCACCTGCTCTCGCCGCAGGACGCTCGCCGTCAGTTGGCCCTGCGTGCGGTCGAACTCGAGAAGCGGCTGGCCGGGACGCGGCTGCTGCTCTCCGAGTCGGAACGCCACGGCGTGCCGCGGCTGTACCTCCTGGAACACCAGTACACCGAGGGGCTGGTCAACGCGGAGCTGAACTGGATCCGGACGGTGTGCTCAGACCTGGACACCGGCGCCCTGACCTGGGAGAACTAGAACGAACTTGTTCGTAACGAACATGTTCGTTATGCTGAGCCCATGACGACCACAACGCTGATGGCGTTGCACGGCGGCCCGGGGCCGCGATCGGTGCGGCCGATCGTGGACCGCTTCGGGCCGGCCGGCCGGGTGCTCGCGCCCGTCCACGCCGGCTGGGACGGCACCGCCCGGCCCGACTGGTACGAAGGCCCGGACGATCTCGCCATCGAGTACCTCGACCTGCTGGAGGACGAGGACCTTGAGGACGTGGTGCTGGTGGCGAGCTCCTTTGGCGGCTGGATCGCCGCGGAGATGGCCGTGCGCGACCGTGGCCGGCGCGTCGGGGGCCTGGTGCTGATCAACGTGATCGGGCCGGAGATCCCGGGTTTGCCGGTGAGCATGCCCTCGTTCGACGACCGGGCGCAGCTGCCGCCGGCCATTCGCGACAACCTCGGGGTGCTGGCCGGTTACCTGACGTCGCATCCGCAGGGGGACCCGCGGCTGCCGCGCCGGGTGGCGCGAGTGGACCTGCCGACGCTGTTCATCTGGGGCGAGGACGACCGGGTTGCCCCACTGGCGTACGGCCGGGCCTATGCGGAGTGCTTTCCCCAGGCGGAGTTCGTGCCCCTGCCCGGCGTCGGCCACGCCCCGCTGATGGAATCCCCGGAGCGCACGCTGGGCCTTGTCGCCGATTTTCTGCGCTCCTGACGAACATGTTCGTCACGAACGTGTCCGTTAGGCTCGGCCGCATGTACAACCGACGGGAACGGCCGGCCAAGCCGGCGCTGACCAGGGCGGGCATCGTCACCATCGCGGTGGACGTGATGCGGCGGGAAGGCATGGGCAAGGTCACCATGCGGCGGCTGGCCACGGAGCTCGACACCGGTCCGGCCTCGCTCTACGTCTACGTCAAGGACACCGAGGAACTGCACGCCGCCATGCTCGACGAGCTGCTCGGCGAGGTCGACCTGGACCCGGGCGACTCGCCGGAGTGGCGCGAGCGGCTGCACAAGGTGATCACCTCCTACCAGCAGGTGCTGCACGACAATCCGAGCCTGGCCCGGGTCGCCCTGGTCACCCGGCTCAGCGGGCCGAACTACCTGGCCGTGGTCGAGGCCGTGCTGGGCCGGCTGGCCGAGGGCGGCATGCCCAAGGCCCAGGCCGGCTGGGCGGTGGACATGCTGCTGCTGGTCGCCACCGCCAGCGCCGTGGAGCACGGCACCCGGCACGAGAACCCGTCCGTGGCCATGGCCGACCACGAGCAGCTCGAACGAGTGGTGGCCGCCGCCCCGGCCGACACCTACCCGAACATCGCCGCACACTCCAGGGAACTGATGGCCGGACCGGTCGAGAGCCGGTCGCGCTGGATGTTCGACGTCCTGGTCAGCGGAGCACTCGGCACCCCGGTGCCGTGATTGGAGAACCGCCATGAAGATCACCATTGTCGGCGGCGGACTCGGCGGCCTCACGCTCGCCCGGGTGCTGCGCGTGCACGGCGTCGAGTCCACCGTGTACGAGCTCGACGGCTCGCCGACCGCCCGCGACCAGGGCGGAACCCTGGACATGCACGGGGAGTCCGGGCAGCGGGCGCTGCGTGAGGCCGGTCTGTTCGACCAGTTCCGGGCCGTCGCCCGGGACGAGGGCGAGGCGATGCGGCTGATGGACGGCAAGGGCGTCGTCTACGTCGACGACGTCGCGCCCGAGCCGGGCGGCCGGCCCGAGGTCGATCGCAGCGCCCTCAAGCGGATCCTCGTCGAGTCGCTGCCGGCCGGCGCCGTGCGCTGGGGCGCCAAGGTCACCGCCGTGACGCCGTCCTCGGTCACCGTCGACGGCGAGATCATCGAGTCGGACCTCGTGGTCGGGGCGGACGGGGCGTGGTCGAAGGTCCGGCCCCTGCTGTCGGACGCCCGGCCCGTCTACTCCGGGCTGTCGTTCGTCGAGCTCCATCTGTCCGATGTGGACGCCCAGCACCCCGACGCCGCCGCCTTTGTCGGCCCTGGCTCGATGTTCGCCCTGGACCACGGCAAGGGCGTGATGGCCCAGCGCAACGGCGACGGCCGGATCCGGGTCTATCTCGCCATTCGCGCCGAGGACGAGGGCTGGGTCGCCACCGAGCTCGTCGACCCCGCCGACCCGGTCCAGACCCGCCTGCGGCTGCTGGAGATCTTCGACGACTTCGCCGCCCCGCTGCGGGGTCTCATCGCCGACGCCGACGAGGCCTTCGTGCCGCGGGCCATCCACGCCCTGCCCGTCGGCCACCGCTGGCCGCGCGTCCCCGGCGTCACCCTGCTCGGCGACGCCGCCCACCTCATGTCCCCCTTCGCCGGCGAAGGCGCCAACCTGGCCATGCTCGACGCCGCCGAACTCGCCCTCGCCCTGGCCGCCACCGGCACCACCGGCGCCGTCGAGGACGCCCTGGCCACCTACGAGGCCGCCATGTTCCCCCGCGCCGAGCAAGCCGCCTACGCGTCCGCGACCAACCTCGTCGAGTGCTTCGAACCCGGCGGCGCCCAACGCCTGGCCGGCTTCATGGGCGGCTGACCAACCAAGCCGGCCGCCAACCCCGCCCACCCCCTCGGGCCAGACCGATCCCCTCGTGCCGGCGCCGCTGCCTTCGCGACACTCGGTGTCTGTGGTGCTTCCGACGGCTGGCCGGTCAGGTCAGCATCCAGCCGCCGTCGATGTTCAGGTCGTGGCCGTTCATGCCGCCGTTGCGCAGCAGGAACTCGGTGGCCTCGGCCACCTCGTCCATCGTCACGAGGCGGCCGATCGGGGTGTGGTCGATCGCCGGGTGCGTGTCCTTCATGGCGCTCCACTTCGGACTGTCGCCGACCACGCCGGAGTGCAGGGCGTTCACCCGGAACGGGGCGATCTCGCGGGCCAGGGTCCGGATCAGGCCGGTGACGCCGGCGTTGATCGTGGTCACCATGGTCGAGCCGGGGTAGGGCCACTGTCGGGCCAGGCCGCCGAACAGCACGACCGAGGCGCCCGGCCGGAACCGGTCGTGCAACACCCGCACCGTCTCGGCGTAGCCGACCAGCTTGATCGTCGCCGAGCTGATCGCGCTGGCAACGTCGAATTCCTTGATGTTCTGGGTGGTCTGCTCGATCGCGGTGATCACCAGGTGGTCCACCTCGCCGACCCCGGCCAACCCGGCCTCGATGGTCGCCGGGGCGGACAGGTCGAGCCCGAGGCCCGTGGTCGCCCCGCCGATCTCGCCCGCCACCGCCCGCGCGCGCCCCTCGTCCCGGCTCGTGATCACCACGGTCTCGCCCCGCCCAGCAGCGCGCTCCGCGATCACGCGGCCGATCCCGTTGCTACCGCCGACGACTACGGTTGTTCCCATTCCCCCATCCTGTCACGGCAATTCCGCCCCCGTGCCCGATTCTGGCCGATTGGGCAAGTCAGTCGAAGTCCGCCCCGCGGGACAGCTTTTCGTGCTCGCGGAGCTCCGCCAGCGTCGCCTCGAACTGGGCTGTCGCCGTCTCGTAGCCTGCGTTGCCGAGCACCAGGCGGTGCGGCGGCTCGGCCTGGCTCATTGCCTCGATCACCGCCCGCGCGCCCCGGTCGGGGTCGCCTGCCTGCTTTCCGTCGTCCGCGACGAAACTGTAACGACGCTACCCGTCGCTGTCGATGACATGTGCGGTTCGCATGTGCCTTGGGGAGGCGTCAACGACGCGAATGTGGCGCACGAGGGTCAGGCGGTGTCGGACTCCGCGGCCTCGTTGAGGGCGTCCATGGCCTCGGCCATCTGGTTGAGGGCGGCGGTGTCGAGGCGCTTGAGCAGGCGGCGTTTGTTGTTGCGGCCGGCGTCGCGGAGTTCAGCGAGCATGGCGGATCCCTTGGCGCTCAAGTAGATCCGACGGATGCGGCGGTCGTGGGGGTCGACGGCGCGGCGGATGAGGCCGCGGGCGGCCAGGCGGTGGGTGATGCCGGTGACGGCGGCGAGGCCGACGCCGAGGCCGCGGGCGAGGTCCTGGCCGGAGGCGCCGTCGGCGAAGGACACGAGAAGCAGCGCCTGGAGTTGCCGCATGGTGAGGTCGGTGGCGGCCAGCGGACTGGCCCCGCCGGCCGAGGTCAGGCGCAGGAACCGGTCCTCGGCCTGCTCGATCCGTTCGATCAGCCGATCCCTGTCGTCCACTCGCGCCTCCTCGGAAGACCTGGCGGCGATAGTTTACGGCATGCATACTGTTCACATCATGTGAAGTATTTCCGCGTCACGGGGAGGGTGACATGGACGTGCCGGTGTTGATCGTCGGGGGCGGACCGGTGGGGCTGTTCCTGGCCGCCGAGCTGCGGCTGGCCGGGGTGACGCCGCTGATGGTGGAGCGGCTGGCCGAGCCGGACCGGGGCAAGAGCGACGACGACCGCGGGCTGACGGCCCGCACCATGCAGACGCTGGACCTGCGTGGACTGGGCGATCCGGTGCGCGCGCTGACGGCGACGGCCCTGCGCCGCCTGGCCGGTCTCAGCGAGCAGACGGCGGGGGAGGATCCGGGCGACCTGACGGAGCTGATGGCGGCCCTGGGCATGGCCGACTTCAAGGGCGATTTCGCCATGCTGCCGTTCATCGACCACGACGGCGAGCTGGCCGACCTGGCCCCGCCGCTGATGGTCATGCAGGGCGAGTTCGAACGACTGCTGGCCGACCGGGCCGCCGAGCTCGGTGTCGAAGTCCGCCGTGGCCTCGACCTGGTGTCCATAGAGGACGAGACGACCGCCATTTTTGCCGATGGCGCCAGGATTTCCGCCGACTGGCTGGTGGGCTGCGACGGCGGGCGCAGCACGGTGCGCCGCCAGGCCGGCTTCGACTTCCCCGGCACCGATCCGTCGATGCTGGCCCGCACCGGCGTCGCCGCCTACGACGGCGAACTGCCGCTGGCGCCCGGAATGCACCGGCTTCCCGGCGGCGTCCTGGCCGTGGCCCCGGCGCCGACCCCGAGCATGACCATCGAATTCGACCCGGAGCCGTTCGACCGCGACTTGCCCCTGACCGCCGAGGAGTTCCAGGCCAGCCTGCGTCGGATCAGCGGCCACGACTTCACCGTCACGGCCATCGACCAGCCGCTGCGGATCACCGACAACGCCCGCCAGTCCTCGACCTACCGTCGCGGCCGGGTGATCATCGCCGGCGACGCGGCCCACGTGCACTCGCCGATCGGCGGCCAAGGCCTCAACCTCGGCCTCCAGGACGCCGCCAACCTGGGCTGGAAACTGGCCCTCGTCGCCCGCGGCCTGGCCGATCCCGAGCTGCTCGACACCTACACCGCCGAGCGCCATCCCGTTGGCGCGCAAGTGCTTCGCGACAGCCGCGCCGAGTCGGCCCTGATCCGCACCGACCCCCACACCGAGGCCCTGCGCGGCGTGCTCGCCGAAACCCTGGACGCCCGGGCCATGCTGGAACTGAGCCACGGCCTACGCATCCGTTACGGCGACGACAAAACCCCGCTCGTCGGCACCTTCGCCGCCGGGACCCGACTCCTCGACGGCCGGGCCCGCTACCTCGGCCCGGACGTCGAAGTCGTTGCCCCATGGGCGGATCGCGTCACAGTCGAGGCCGCACACGGCGAAGGCGTGCTGATCCGTCCCGACGGCTACGTTGCCTGGGCCGGCGGTGACGGGCTGGAGGCCGCGCTGCGTCGGTGGTTCGGCGCACCGTCAGCGGCCTGATCGACACCGACGTCTGCGCCGAGCCCGGCGACAGCGGCGCGATGGTCGACGGCGACACGGCCCTGGGCCTCACCTCCGGCGGCAGCGGCGCTGAGCGCGTACGGCCTGAGCCTGCCCTGATCCATCCGCCCGAGAACCATGTGCTCAGTAACGTGTAGAGGACGGCCGCCGGGCTCCGACCAAGCGGTGACAGCGCACGACACGTGAAGGAGCGCAGCGATGAAGTACCTGCTGATGATCTACGGCAACAAGGAGAAGTGGGACTCGCTGCCGGCCGAGCAGTGGCCCGAGGTGATCGCCGCGCAGGAGGCGTTCAACAGCCGCTACCGGGAGACCGGGGAGCTGCTCGGCGCCTACGGCCTGGCCGACGCCGAGCAGGCCAGGCTGGTGCGCCGGGTCAACGGGGCGGCGGTGGTCACCGACGGCCCGTACCTGGAGACCAAGGAGTACATGGCCAGCTTCTACCTGCTGGACGTGGCCGACGAGGCCAGGGCCCGGGAGATCGCCGCGGACATGCCGAGCGCCGACCAGGACCCGGTCGAGCTGTGGCCGGTGCCGCACGAGTCGGTGTGAGACGCCAGGCGGCGGGGGCTCGCCCCGGAGCCCCCGCCGCTCGGTCTCACGGGCGGTCGGTGAGATAGCCGCCCATCGTCCTGAAGTAGTCGTTGGCGGCCAGCTCGGCGCCGTCGGCGGTGCGCACCCGCTCGATCACCAGGCCGGGGAAGGTGCCGCGGCGGGCGTCCGGGCCGGCGACGATGACCACGCCCTCGCCCTCGCGGTAGAAGATCCGGCCGGGCGTGCCGCCGTAGTGGCCCTGCGACACGGACGCCTTGACGATGCGCAGCTCCTGCCCGCGGTGGTAGGTGAAGGCGTTCGGGTACGGGTCGGACTGGGCCCGCACCAGCCGCTCGATGTACTCGGGCGTCCAGTTCCAGTCGATCAGGCTGTCCCGCTTGGCCCGCTTGTGGAAGAAGCTGGCCTTGGACCGGTCCTGTGGCGTCGGCTGGAAGCCCTGCTCGATCAGCTTGATCGCCTCGGCGGTGATCGGCGCGATCAGGTCCACGGTGCGGTGGAACAGGTCGGCCGAGGTGTCCTTCGGCCCGACCGGCACCGACCGCTGCAGCACGATGCCGCCGGCGTCCAGCTCGCCGTCCATCATGTGCGCGGTCACGCCGACCTCGGGCTCGTCGTTGAGCAGCGCCCAGATGACGGGGGAGAAGCCGGCGTAGGCCGGCAGCAACGAGTCGTGGATGTTGAGCGTGCCGTGCCGGGGCAGCTCGAACACCTCCGGCGGCAGCCAGGTCCGCCAGTTGTTGGCCACGATCAGGTCCAGGTCGGCCGCCTTGAGCTCGGCCAGCAGCTCGGCGTCGTCCGGCCGGTCCCGCAGCAGCACCCGGATGCCGTGCTCGGCGGCGAGGTCGGCCACCGAGTCGGCCCAGATCCGCTCGTAGGCGTGGTCGCTGCGCGGATGCGTCACGACCAGCGCGACCTCGTGGCCGGCGTCGATCAGGGCACGCAGGGTGCGGTGCCCCCAGGTCTGGTAGCCGAACATCGCGACGCGCATGCGCAGGTGCCTTCCGTGGGCTGACGAGTAGGTCAGCCTAGCCTAACTTAGGCCAGGCTGACCTACTCAAGTGCCCGGACGGCGTCAGTTCTTGGTCGCCGTGTAGTTCTTGAACAGCAGGTAGGTGTCCAGGATGTCGGAGCTGGCGCTCTGCACCGACCGGTAGATGCCCCACTTCGGCCGCACATAGTCGCCCTGGTCGGGGATGGTGACATTGGTCAGCCGGCCCTGCGCGGCGATTGGCGCGCTGCTTCCCGCGCCACTGCGGATGATCGCGCCGGCCACGCCCTTGGAGCCAGGGGTCAGCGTCAGCGAGATGTTGATCCACTTGTCCCGCAGCGGGGCCAGATCGGTCTTGGCGATCGCCGGCGAGCCGGAGTTGGCGTAGGCGCGGGCCTGGATGATCTCGGTGCTGCCGCTGCGGCTCAGGTCGATCGTCACCCACGGGCCGCCGTTGGTCGAGGGTGTCTTGGTCTGGAAGATGTGGGTGAACTTGCTGGTGCCGTGCAGGGACGACGGCATGTACATGTCGTACGAGATCGTCCAGGTCTCGCCGTTTGTCATCTTCAGGGCGGCGCCGTTGTGCACCATGCCCTTCGACTCGGTGCGCTGGCGGTCGCCGCCGCCGGTGGTGTCGCGGTCGTCCTTCCAGATGTTGAAGCGGTAGTGGTCGCCTTCGACCACGACGTACTTGCGGTCGGGGTGCTTGCCGCCGCGGTCGGCCTCGATGCCCTCGAACGCCTTGAGTCCGTCGGTGGCGGGGTCGGGGTGCCAGAGCGTGGTGGCCGCCGGGGCGGCGAAGGCGGAGGTCAGGGGGTGCAGCGCGATCGGCGCGGCGAGCGCGGTGACGGCCAGCGTGCGCAGGGCGGTCCTGCGGGAGAACTGCGGCAGGGATTCCGGCATCGTCGGTGTGTCCTTCCTGGCGGCGAACGACAGGGGTACACATCGGGCGGCGGGAGAACGGCCCCTTGTGGGCCAGAACATCCGATGTCTTGCGGCACCGACCTTAGGACCGAGGCTTCCGCGCTGTCAATGGAAACCATTTCATCCGATGGGTCCGAAAACTTGCGACAACGCCGTGATCGGGCCGCTAGCGTGCCGGCATGCAGCTGGGGATCGCGGTGTTCGGCGGATGCGATGGCCTGACGCCGCCCGAACTCGCCCGCGCGGTCGAGGAACGCGGCTTCGAGTCGCTCTGGTACGCCGAGCACACCCACATTCCCGTGGCCAGTCGGCGTGACGACAACCGTCCGGCCCGCGACTACGCCGCCAGCTGCGACCCGTTCGTCGCGCTCGCCGCCGCGGCCGCCGTGACCACCACGCTCCGCCTGGGCACGGCGGTCTGCCTGGTGCCGCAACGGGATCCGATCATCACGGCCAAGGAGGTCGCCAGCATCGACCAGATGTCCGGCGGCCGCGTCGAATTCGGCGTCGGCGCCGGCTGGAACCGACTGGAGCTCGCCAATCACGGCACCGACGCCCGCCAGCGCATGGCCGTGCTGGCCGATCGGGTGCGAGCGATACGGGCGATCTGGACCGCCGATGAGGCCGAACACCACGGCCCGCACGCCGACTTCGATCCGCTGTGGTCATGGCCGAAGCCGGTGCAGCGGCCGCATCCGCCGGTGCTCGTCGGCGGCAACGGTCCCGGCGTCGAGGACCGCGTCCTCGCCTTCGGCGACGGCTGGCTGCCGCAGTGCGGGCCGTTGGCCTCGCTCACGGAGTTGGCGAACCGCATAGCCGAACTGCGCCGACGGGCCGGTCACCGGGTGCCGGTGACGCTGTTCGGCGCGATCCCGGAGGCGCCGATGCTGCTGGCGTTCGCCGACGCGGGCGTGGATCGCTGCCTGTTCACGCTGACCTCGGGTCCGGGCGATCTCGACCGGCTCGACGGCTGGGCCGGGCTGCTCGACCGGCGGTGACCGCCCGCAGGCGCTGGATCTCCGCGGCCGCAGCCGGGGTGTCATCGACATTGCCGTCCACAATGGACCGTACGCATCGGCGACGGCCGAGGTTTCGGTCATCAGGTCCCGCCACGCGGCGGCTGTCGGCCGCACGCGGCGCGCCGGCGGCGTCCACCAGCGTCGGCGACAGGCGAGTGATGAACACCATTGCCAGCGCGTAGTTTCGGATCTAGGGGACCGGGGGAGTGCCGTGCGTGTGGAAGGACTCGATGGTCTTCAGCCCCCACGCCTGTCCCTTGGCCCGTTCGGCCTGGGTCCAGCTGATGGGCCGCCAGTCGGGGGCCAGGATCAGCCGGGTGAGCGGGTTGCACAGCTCGACGCGGTTGCCGCCGGGCTCATAGACGTACAGGAAGAAGGTCTGCTGGATGGCGTGCTTGTGCGGGCCGGTCTCGATGAACACGTTGTTGTCGAGGAAGATGTCGGCGCCGCGCAGGATGTCCTCGCGGGTGTCGGTGGCGAACGCGATGTGGTGCAGGCGGCCGGTGCTGCCCGTCCAGTCGTTGGTGTAGACCAGGTCGTAGGACTTGTTGCCGAAGTGCAGCCACGACGCGGCCACGGCCCCGTCGTCCAGCACGATCTGCTCGGTGACCTCGCCGCCCAGGGCGTCGGCGACGAAGCGGCTGCTGGCCGGGACGTCGGCGGCCAGGAAGTTGACGTGGTCGAGCCGCCGGACCCCGATGCCCCGGCCGGGATAGGCCTGCGGCTGGTTCTTCAGCGACGGCTTGAGGTCCGGCGGCGCCTCGAACCAGGTGGTTTCCCAGTACAGCTGGATTTCGTGACCGTCGGGATCGGCGCACAGATAGCTGGGGCCGATGCCGGCGCCGGCGGGCAGCCACCGGCCGCCGGGGATCGAGGCGGCCAGCCGATCGAGCGCCTCCTGGCTGGAGGTTCGCAGGGCGGTGCGGCGGATGCCGGAGGTCTCACTGGCGGTGAGCACCAGGCTGTACTGCTCGTAGTCGTCCCACGTGCGCAGGAACACCGAGTCGCCGTCGCGGCCGTTCTCGGTGAGCCCCATCAGCTCGGTGAAGAACCACAGGCTGCGCTCGGGTTCCGGGGTGAGCAGCTCGACATGCCCGATGTGGGCGACATCGTGCCGGGGAGTCATGCGAATTCTCCTTGCTATCGCGGGAAAACCGTGCCGTCGAACAGCATCCGGGCGGTGCGCACGACGCCGCTGCGCCGCACCTTGCCGGCCGGGTCCAGTTCGACCTCGACGTGGAGGTGGCCGGTGGGGTGCTCGACGTCCACTCTGGACGAACCGACGAACAGCTCGTGGCCGACGGCCCCCTCCATCAGGAGCGCGGTGGCGACGCTGACCGCGCCGAGCACGCCGATGGACGTGTGCAGCTGCACGGGGATGAACGTCCGGGTGCAGATCGAGCCGCCGTCGGCCGGCTTGGCCACCAGCGTGGTCTTCGGCACCGACGTGGTGTCCCGCAGACCCATCAGCGCCGCCGCCTGCATCCGCAGCCGTTGCACGCGATCACGCAGCGCGAGGTCGTCCGAGAGTTGGGACACCGTCTCGTAGCCGGTGATCCCGAGATCGGTCGCGCGGGCGACCACCACCGGCATTCCGTTGTCCACACAGGTCACCGGCACGCCGTCGATCAGGTCGACGAGGTTTCCCGTCGGCAGCACCCCGTTCGGCCCCTCGGTGTCGTCGAAGTCCAGCACCACGCCGGGGGCGACGCCGGGAACCCCGGAGATGGCGACGTCCTCGGTCGGGAACCGGGCGGTGGCCACACTGTCCGAGTTGACCATGCGGATCCGCACGGGCTGCCCGCTCGGCGCCAGCCCCCGGGCGACGGCGAACGGCCCGACGCCGGCCAGCAGGTTGCCGCAGTTCTGCTTGTCGGAGACGGTCGCCTCCTGCACACCGAGTTGCAGGAACAGGTAGTCGACGTCCACGCCCGGCCGGGAACTGGGCGACACCACGGCGACCTTGCTGGTCAACGGGGTCGCACCGCCGATGCCGTCGATCTGGCGCGGATCTCCGCTGCCCATGATCCGAATCAGCAGGTCGTCCCGCTCGGCCGGGTCCGCGGGCAGGTCGGAGGCGAGGAAGTAGGCGCCCTTGGAGGTGCCGCCCCGCATCAGCACGCACGGAACGCCGGCCATCATCGGGTTCCGTACTCTGCGGCCGTCATGTAGCGGACGCCCAGCGCCGCCAATTTGTCCCGTAATCCGTACCGGTCGAGGCCGAGCTGCCCGGTTCGGAACGCCGCCCGCGCCGCCTCTTCCTTGTCCACCCGGGCCTGCGCCAGTTCGATCGCCCCGGCCACCTCGTCCCGGGGCACGCAGAGCACCCCGTCGTCGTCGGCCAGGATCACGTCGCCGGCCCGGATCGTCTGCGTCCCGACGACGATCGGCACGTTCACGGCGCCGGCCGTCGACTTCACCGTGCCCTGCGCGCTGACCACCCGGGACCACACCGGGAACGCCATCTCGTGCAGCTCGGCGATGTCCCGCACGCCGGCGTCGATGACCAGCCCGCGAACTCCCCGGGCCTGCAACGACGTCGCCAGCAGCTCGCCGAACATGCCGTCCGTGCAGGGGGAAGCCGTGGTGACGACCAGCACGTCGCCGTCCCGGCACTGCTCGACCGCCGCGTGGATCATCAGGTTGTCCCCGGGCCAGCACAGCACCGTGACCGCCGAGCCGCCGATCCGGCGGCCCAGGTGCGTCGGCCGATGACCAGGACCCAGGAATCCGGTGCGCCCCAACGCCTCGTGCACCGTCGCCACCCCGTAGCCGGCCAACCGGTCGATCGCGTCGAGCGGCGCCCGGGGGACGTCGGTCACCACCACCGTGTCCATGTCTACTCCGTTTCCTCGAGTGCCGTGATCACGCTGCGCAGGTGCTCTCGGGCGGCCCGCTCGGCGGCGTCCGGGTCGTGCCGGGCGATCGCGTCGACGATCGCCAGGTGCTCCGGCAGCGACACGTGGGTGCGCCCGTCCCGCATCGCCAGCCGGAACTGGTGCCGCACCAGCTGCCCGTGCAGGCGTTCCAGCAGCTCGGCGGCCACCGGCTGGTCGGCGATCTCCCGCACCAAGCGATGCAGCTCGCGGTTGAGCGCCGAGTACTTCATCGGCTCGCCGTCCGCCACCGCCGTCCGCATCTGCTCGCCGATCTCCAGCAGCGCCTCGACCTCGTTGTCGGTCGCCTTCTCGGCCGCCTTCGCCGCGCACAGCCCCTCCAGCACCATGCGGCACTCCGTGATCGCCACCGCCTCCGCGACGGTGACCACTCGCACCCGCGCCCCGCGATTGGGGATCCGCTCGACCAGCCCCTCGCCGGTCAGGTCGATCAGCGCCGCCCGCACGCTGGCCCTGGTCACCCCGAACGTCTCGGCCAGCTCCGTCTCGACCAGCCGCTGCCCGGGCACCAGATCGCCGGCCATCAGCGCCGCCCGCACCGCCGCCACCGCGGCCTGCCGCCCGGCCTCACCCTCCTGCGGCGCATCGGCTTGGCCGGCCCGCGACACCCGGGCCTGGACCAGTTCGCCGGCCTCGTCGGACCGCCGCGTCGTCGCTGCCCGCTCGGCGGGTTCGTTCTTCCGCGGCGTGCTCGACATGGGCGGCTCCCTTCCTCGACAACGGACGCTAAGCATCTCACACAAGATTGTCAACAATTCTGTCGGCAACACTTGTGACAATCGTGTCGACGGAGCTACGGTGCTGAGCCATCCCCTCGAGGACGTGGGCAACGCCCTGGTTCGCCTGGTCGACAGGCGGTCGAAGCACGTGATCCGCGAGGGCGTGGCGGCTCCGAGAAACCGACCGTATCCGGGACCGCCGAGGCGAGGGGTCCGTTCGGTGACGCGGCAGCGCAGACCGAGGGAGGATTCATGTCCAGCAGCGCACACACGCTGACGATGGACCTTGCGACCGCGCTGGCGGGTCCGGATCGAGTGCCGCGACGAGCCGTGAGTTACGCGGCTGTCGGCATCGTCTCATGGGCTCCTTCCTGGTGTTCTTCGGCTTCATCTCGTCGGTGCCACCGACCGTCGTGCTGTCCGTGGAGAGCTCCCCGACCTGGGTGCGGTCGGCCGGCTTCGGCTTGGTCGACGGTGTCGGCGTGCTCGGCGGCGCGACCGGCGTGGTGGTCGAGGGCCCGCTGCTCGCCCGTTGCCGGCGCTGCTGCTGGTGTCGAGCTTCGTGAGCGTCGCCGCGGTACTGGCTCAGTTCACGCCCCGCACCCGTAATCGCGCACTGGAGGAACTGTCACCGTGATCATCGACTGCCACGGCCACTACACCACCGTGCCCGCCGCCCACACCAACTGGCGGGAGCGCCAGCTCGCGGGCGACCGACCGACCTACCCGACCATCAGCGACGACGAGATCCGGGAGTCCGTGCGGCAACAGCTGCGCATCATGGACGAACGCGGCATCGACCTGACCATCTTCTCGCCGCGGGCCTCGGCCATGGCCCACCACCGCGGCGACGAGTCGACCAGTCTCGCTTGGGCTCGGGCGTGCAACGATCTGATCCACCGGGTCGTGGAGCTCCACCCCGACCGGTTCGTCGGCGTGGGCCAGCTTCCGCAGTCCCCGGGCGTGCCGATCGAGCGGTCCATCGGCGAACTGCGGCGCTGCGTCGAGGAGCTGGGCTTCGTCGGCTGCAACCTGAATCCCGACCCGAGCGGCGGCCACTGGACCGCCCCGCCGCTCACCGACCGCGAGTGGTATCCGTTCTACGAGGCCATGATCGAGCTGGACGTGCCGGCGATGGTGCACGTGTCGGCGTCGGCGAATCCGGTGTTCCACGCCACCGGCGCCCACTACATCAACGCCGACACCGCCGCCTTCATGCAGTTCGTGCAGGGTGATCTGTTCGCCGACCTGCCCGAGCTGCGGCTGGTGATCCCGCACGGCGGCGGCGCGGTCCCGTACCACTGGGGCCGCTACCGCGGGCTCGCCGACATGCTGGGCCGCCCGGAACCGGCCGAACACGTGCTGGCCAACGTCTCCTTCGACACCTGCGTCTACCACCAGCCCGGCATCGACCTGCTGTTCGAGGTGATCGGCGCGGACTCCGTGCTGTTCGGCTCGGAGACACTGGGCGCCGTCCGCGGCGTGGACAGCCGCACCGGCCACCACTTCGACGACACCCGTCGCTACGTGGACGCGGCCGCACTGTCCGATGTGGACCGGGCCAAGGTCTATCAGCACAATGCCCTCCGGGTGTATCCGCGGCTGGAGGCGGTCATCGGTCGGCCATCGCGGCGGTGAGCGACTGCCGGGACGCCCGGAGCGATGGCAGCAACGCCGCGAGGGGAGCGGCCAGCACGGCGGCGGCCAGCAGGATGCCGAGCCGGGACCACGGCAACGTGAACAGCACGGGCTCGGCATCGGTGGAGGCGACGTGGGTGAGCAACCACGCCGACACCACACCGACCAGCAGGCCGCACGCCGCGCCGAGCAGCGCGACGAACACCGATTCGGCCATGACCGACGCCCCCAGGCCGCCCCGGGTGAGGCCGAGCGCCCGCAGCAGGGCGGACTCCCGGGAGCGTTCCAGCACCGACAGCGACAGCGTGTTGGCGATGCCGGCGAACGCGATCACCACCGCCAGCGCCGTCAGCGCCCACAGTAGGTTGAGCGTGCCTCGCAGCGGCGCGGTCATCTGCGCCTTGATGTCCGCGATGCTGTTGAGCAGGGCCAGCGGTTGCGCGGCCAGCGCCCGTTCCAGCGACGGCCGCACCTGGTCGGCGTTCGCATCGGGAGCCAGCTTCACCAGCAGGCTGCCGTCGTAGCCGACACTGCCGCGCAACGTGATCGCGGTCATCTGCGCGATGTCGACCAGCGCCAGGCCGAGATCGACGCCAGGGGCGTTGACACTGTCGTAGACGGCGACCACGCGCAGGGGCACCCTGGCGTGCACGATGTCGCCGACCGCGAGGCCGGCCTCGGTCGAGAGTTGCTTGCTCACGGCGATCTCGCCCGGGCCGAGGTGGTCGAGCCGGCCGGACAACACCACCGGTCGCACCAGGCTGCCCACGGCGTCGCCACTGATGGCGGCCATGCCGTAGGCGCCGCGCGAGCCGAGATCGCCGGAGAAGGACACACGCTGCGCGGTGGCGGCCACTCCGGGTACGTGGCCGAGCGCGGTGGCCAGGCTGTCGGGCAGCGGCCGGGTGGCAACGGCGCTGGTGACGGTGAAGTCCGCGGCCAGCTGGTGGTCGACGCCTTGGCTGCGCCCGCCCTCGATCCCGGCCGTCACCGTGGTCACCAGCGTCACCACGGCGAGCCCGATGGTGAGCGTGGCGGCGCTGGCCGCGGTGCGCCTGGGGTTGCGGCCGGCATTGAGCGCGGCCAACTTCGACGGCTGTCCCAGCACTGGGGCGAAGACACTGCTCAGCACGCGGACCACGGGTCCGACCAGCACCGGGCCGATCGACAGCGCGGCCAGGAGCAGCGCCACCATGGCCACGACGGCCAGCGCCGCTCCGGTGTCCACGTCGGTGGAGGACAGTGACAGGGCACCCGCCCCGACACCCACCGCCAGCGCCACCGCCGACATGACGGCGCGAAGCCTGCCGGCACGGGCCGACGTGCCCTCGACGGGCGCGCGCAGGGCTTCCACCGGCGCGACCCGGGTTGCCGCTCGCGCCGGCACCGCGGCGGCCAGCACCGTCACCAGCACACCGATCGCCAGCGACTCGACAGCCGTCCTGACCGTGAGCGGCACGTGCACACCGGAGGGATTTCCCAGTTGGAGCAGCGCGGCGACGCCGAGCCCGGCGAACAGGCCCACCACCGAGGCAAGGGCTCCGACAACGGCAGCCTCGATCAACACGCCGCCGAACACCTGCGACCGGCCGGCCCCGACACAGCGCAGCAGCGCCAGCTCGCGGGCTCGTTGGGTGACCAGGATGGTGAACGAGTTGACGATCACCAGGCCCGCCACCACCATCGCCAGCACCGCGAACGCCGCGAAGAACTTGGTCAGGTTGGCCGAGTCCGGGGCGGCGGTGCTCAGCAGCTGCGCCGCCGCCTGTTCGCCGGTCGCCACCTCGACACCCGGCAACGCCCGCGCGATGGTGTCCCCGAGTTGACGGTCGTCCACCCCGGGCGTCGCGCGGACCACGATCTCGCTGAAGCCCTGCTGCGGCGCCAGCTGGCGAACCGCGTCGGCCGTGAGCACCAGTTGCGGTGCGCCGATGCCGGCGTCGGTCGGCCGGCTGAAGGCGCCGACCACGGTGTACTGGTGCTGGCGGCCGTCCTGGTCGAACACGGTTGCCCGCTGGCCGGGGGAGAAGCCGACCTCGGTGGCCATCGCGACTTCGTCGGCCTTGGCCGGCAACCGCCCGTCGGCCAGGTCGAACGGCCGCAGGTGGTCGTCGGCCGGCAGCGCCATCGCACCCGCGTCGCGGGCGTGGCCGTCCTTGAGCAGCGGGGCGCCGATCCACGCGCGGCCCTCGGCCGCCGCGACACCGGGCAGGTGCTGGACTGTGTTCAGGACGGACTCGTCCAGATCTCCGCGCTTCACGGTGATGTCCGCGTCCACGCCGCGCAGCTGGTACGCGACCGCGGCGCGCACGCCGGCACGCGCGGCGTCGGCGAGGATGAGCGACCCGGACACGAACGCCACGCCCAGCGCGATGGCCAGCGCGGACAACAACATCCGGGTCGGCCGGGCCGTCAACCCGGCGAAAACGGTGCGCAGCATCATGCCCCCAGGGAGGTCAGCGCGGACAACACGGTGTCGGCGGTCGGCCGTTGGAGATGCGCGGCGACCCGTCCGTCCGCGAGCAGGACGCCGTGGTCGGGCACCCGCACCGCCGTCTCGCCGCGGCCGTGCACCTTCACCACATCGGTCACCTCGGCCGCCATGGGACTGTCCACTGTGCTCTCCTCGCTCGACGCGCTGTCCGGACGATCGTGCCGGGCGGAGGCTGAACGGCGGCTGAAGCAACCTGAAGTTCTCTTCAGGAACGGCCGGACGGATCTGGGAGGATCGAGCCATGCGAGTACTCGTCGTGGAAGATGAGAGGCGGCTGGCCGAGGGCCTCCAGTGGGGACTGGAGGCCGAGGGCTACGCCGTCGATCTCGCGCACGACGGGGTCGAGGGGCTCGAACTCGGGCTGGAGCACCACTACCAGGTGATCGTGCTGGACATCATGCTCCCCAGGATGAACGGGTACAAGGTGTGCCAGGAGTTGCGGACGGCCGGCGTGACCACGCCGATTCTCATGCTCACGGCCAAGAACGGCGAGTACGACGAGGCCGAGGCGCTCGACACCGGCGCCGACGACTTCCTCAGCAAGCCGTTCTCGTACGTGGTGCTCAAGGCCCGGCTGCGGGCCCTGGCCCGGCGCGGCCGGGTCGGCGCATCGACCGTGTTGACGTTCGGCGACCTCTCGCTGGATCCGGCCAAGCGGATCGTCCGGCGCGCGGGGCAGGCGGTGCGGCTGACCACGAAGGAGTTCGCCGTGCTGGAATGCCTGATGCGCAACGGCGGCGAGGTGGTCGCCAAGTTCGAGATCCTGGAACAGGCATGGGACATGGCCTACCGCGGCGAGCCGAACATCGTCGAGGTGTACATGAGAGCCCTGCGCCGCAAGCTGGACGTCCCGTTCGGGCGGCACACCATCGAGACGGTGCGAGGCATCGGCTATCGGTTGGCGCACGATGAGTAGATGGTGGCCGGCGTCGTTCCGGAAAAGCATGACCCTGGTGGTCTTCCTCGTGTGCGGGGGCCTGTTCGCTCTCGGCGCGGTGGTCATCCGGTCGTTCGTGGACCTGCGGATGTCCAATGACGACGCCAACGCGGCCCGTGGACAGCTGAGCCAGCTGGCGCTGGCCTATCAGCACGGTCTGCCCGGCGCCGATCGGGCGGCCGGGTTGAGCGGCGACGCGATGTACGTCGTGGTCGGCGCCTCCGGGCAGGTGGTCGTGGCCAGCGAGAGCATCACCCGTCTGCATCCACAGTGGACTCCACCGGGGCCCGCGCCCGCCGGGGCTCCAGCTGACTGGCGTGCCACCGTCGACGTGACGCTGCGCTCGGCCGAGCATCCACTGTGGCGGGAGTTCCGCACCTACCGCGCGCTGGGCCAGGTCGTCGATGACGCCCAGGGAAACCGGTTCACGGCGTACCTGTTCGTGTTGCCCTGGAACACCGTGAGCACCCTGCGGGTGTTCGACGACACCATGGTGTTCTTCATCCCGCCGGCGGCGCTGGTCGCGGCCCTGGTGGCGTGGTTCGCCCTGCGGAAGACGCTGCGCTCGGTGGAGGCGATCCGGCTGGAGCTGTCCGGGGTCAGCGGCAGCCGGCTCGACCGGCGGGTGCCGGTGCCGCGGTCCCGGGACGAGATCGCCCGGCTCGCGGCCACCACCAACGACACCCTCGAACGGCTCCAGCGGGCCCATGACCGGCAGGAACGCTTCGTCGCCGACGCCAGTCACGAATTGCGCAGTCCGCTGGCCAGCCTTCGCACCGGCCTGGAGGTGGCGCTGGCGCATCCCGACCGGGCGGACTGGCCGGCCGTGGCCGAGAGGTCGCTGCTCGACGTGCAACGGCTCCAGCGGGTCACCGCCGACCTGCTCCAACTGTCCGTGGAGGAGGCGGCCCCGGCGTCCGAGGTCGTGGACCTGGCCGACGTGGTCATGGAGCAGGTCGCCGAGCGGTCGGTGGGCGGCGGGCCGACCGTGCGGTCCTTTGTGGATTGTCCGGCCCTGGTCCACGGCGAGCTCGTGCAGTTGGAGCGGCTGCTGCGGAACCTGCTCGACAATGCCGTGCGGCATGCCGCGTCGACTGTCGCGGTGCGGTTGTCCGTCGGTCGTGAGGTCGTGTTGGAGGTGATGGACGACGGTCCTGGCGTTCCGGTCGGTGATCGGGAACGCGTGTTCGACCGGTTCGTGCGGCTGGACGACGCCCGGACCCGGGATGTCGGCGGCTCGGGGCTGGGGTTGACCCTGGCCCGGGACATCGCGGTCCGCCACGGCGGCTCGCTCCAGATCGAGAACAGCGCCATCGGGGCCAGGTTCGTGGCGCGCTTGCCGGGTGCCAGGGCCTCGCCGGGGTTACCGTGAGCGGGTGGCGAGCCCGGTGGAACTGGACGTCGACGGCTTCCCGGTGCGGATCTCCAACCCGGATCGGGTCTACTTCGCCGCCCGCGGTGAGACCAAGATCGACCTGGTCCGGTACTACCTGGCCGTGGGACCCGGCATCGTGCGGGCGCTGCGCGAGCGGCCGTGCATGATGCACCGGTTCCCGACCGGGACCAGTGGTGAGAAGGTGCACCAGAAGCGGGTGCCGGCCGGCGCGCCGCCGTGGCTCGAGACCGTGCGGGTGCTCTTCCCGCGCTACAAGAGGCATGCCGACGAGCTGTGCGTCACCAAGCTGGCCGACGTGATCTGGTCCGTGCAGATGTCGACCGTCGAGTTCCACCCGTGGAACTCACGGCGGGCCGACACCGAGCGCCCCGACGAGTGGCGCATCGACCTCGACCCGATGCCGGAGTGCGGCTTCGACACCGTGCGGCTGGTCGCCGGGGTGGTGCGGGAGCTGCTCGACGAGCTCGGCATCGTCGGCTACCCCAAGACATCCGGTGGCCGCGGCCTGCACGTCTACGTGCGGATCCGGCCCGACTGGGAGTTCAGCCAGGTTCGCCGGGCCGCGCTGGCCTTCGCCCGTGAGGTCGAGCGGCGGGCGCCGGACGTCGTCACCACCACCTGGTGGCGGCGGGAACGGGACCCACGCACGCTTTTTGTCGACTACAACCAGAACGCCCGGGACCACACCATCGCCAGCGCCTACTCGGTCCGCGGCGTGCCCGAGGCCACCGTGTCCACCCCGATCCGGTGGGACGAGCTCGCCGACATCGAGCCGCGGGACTTCACCATCGCGACCGTGCCGGCCAGGTTCGCCGAGCTCGGTGACCTGCACGAGGGCATTGACGATGTCGCCCATTCGCTGGAGCCGCTGCTCGAGTGGGCGGACCGGGACGAGCGAGCCGGCGCGGAAGACCCGCCGAGCGAGGACGAACAGGACAAGGCATGAGCGAGGAAGGGAGGGGTGGCCGTAGGTAGGGCAGGACGGTGGGAACGGGCAACGCCTTCGGTCAGGCTCGGCGAGTGGACAGGTCGGGCTGGCGGTCGGGGTCCGGTGGGTAGGCGGGCACGACCGGGAGCCGGTCAGCAGGTGCTCGAGTTGCAGGGTCGGCGGCTGAGGGCGTCGAAGAACACGGCGCGGAAGGTGGCGGCGTCCAGGGCCTGGTAGGCCTTGCCGCCGGTGACCGCGGCGATCTGGTTCAGCACCGGCATGTCGGCGTCCGGGCCGAGGCCGATGCTAATGATCTCGACGGGGCGCGTGGGGTCGGCCTCGGCGCGGAGACGAGTGAGCAGGGAGGTGAGGCTCAGGCCGCCGGAGCGGTCGTTGCGGCCGTCGGTGATGAGGACCACGGCGTTGACCTTGGTGGGGTCGTAGCCGGTCTTGAGGGCTTCGAAGCCGGCCAGCGCGGTGTCGTACAGGGCGGTGCTGCCGCCGACTCGGGCCGGCAGGGTGAGGCCGGCCCGTTGCAGCGCGATCCGTTGGGGGACGCCGTTGTCCAGGCCGCCGAGCGGGCCGAGTGGCACGAGTTCGCTGGTGGTGAGGGAGAACGTCCACAGGCCGACGGAGGTGGTGTCGGGCATCAGCGACAGGCCGGCCAGCGCGCCGTCGCGGGCGACGTCGATGCGGTGCTGGCCGCCGGGCATGGGCTCCTGCATGGAGCCGGAGGTGTCGATGACGGCGAGGGTGCGGCCGTCGAGATGCACGACGTTCCATGCCCGCATGACCGTGGTGACCTGGTCGGCGGTGGGGGCGGGAATGAGCTTCGGGGTCTGGGAGCGGACACCGTCCTTGCCGCCCCAGGACGCGGAGGCGACGGCGTTCGGGTCGCGGAAGCCGGCGGCGCTGAGGATGCCCATGGACCGGGCCGAGCGGAGTTCGGCCTCGAAGGCGATGGCCGCGGCGTTGGTGCCGGTCGGCTCGTTGGCCGTGGTCACGCGGACCACGGGGTAGTCGAACAGGACGCTGCCCTCGGTCGGGTAGACGGCGACGGCCTTGCCGGCGGTGGACGTGCTGCCGGCGGCGGACGCGTTGTTGGCGACGATGGACTGCTCGGTGGCGGTGAAGACGGTGTCGGGATGTTGGCGCAGGGTGGTGAACGCGGAGGCCGTGCTGTCCACGGTGGAGTTGCGGAGCTTGAGCAGCACGGCGATGAGCTGGGGCGGCGGGGTGCCGGTGGAGGCGGGGGCGAGGCGCTGCGCGAGGGCGAGGGTGGCGATGCCCTCGGTGTTGCTGAGCGGGTCGGCGATGGTGACGTTGCCGGCGACCAGCTGCTGCCAGCTGTGGAGCTTGCTCGCCTGCTGCGGGGACGCGGCGATGACCAGCGGCGAGGAGGCGATCGAGGGGTGCTCGGTCAGGCGCGGGGTGGGGCCGCTGACCTTGGCTTCCAGCTGAGAGGCGGTGGGGACCCACAGTGCCGAGTCCGGGATCCACAGGGCCGGCGGGTCGATGGGGTTGACCGGCAGGTCCTGCACGACCTGGGCCGCCGGCTCGGCGGTGACCTCCACGGTCGCGCAGGGTCCGTTGACGTCGACCGAGTCGTGGTTGAAGGCGGCGGCGATGTCCTGGACCGGGGCGAGCATGGCCGGCGTGACCGCGACCCGGAGCGGGATGGTGTCGCCGTGGCAGTGCGGGGAGGCCACCTCGTTCGCGACGACCACGCCGGTGACGGCGAGCGAGGCGACCAGTGCCGGGAGGAGGAAGGGCCGGAGTGGGTGCTGCGGGGAACGCGAGTGCTGGTTGGCCGCCATGTGCCTCTCCCGATCCGTGTCAGGACGTGGGTCGCCATGCTCTGATACGCGGGGGAGCCGCGGCGGGTTCAATCGAGGATTGCCAACGGCGCGATTGCCCCCGCGTCAACCGGTTCGGGATCGGGGAGAAGCCGCCGAGCACCGTCCAAGCGGGACGTCCCGGGGCACATCGCGGCGGCGTTCGACCGGCGGCCGGCGACCGTCGTCCTCGACGACGGCATCGACGGCTTTCATGCGGCCGTGGAGAACTCGATGCCGCCGTGTGTGGCTGAGTGGATCACCCATGCGGAAGGACGAGGGCGTCGGCGAGCACTGCCACGTGGGTGCGACGGCCGTGTGGACGAAGCTGTGGCCGATCACGGGACTGCCGCCCTAGCGGGCGTCGGTTGTGGCCTGCCGGTTGCCGGCGGCCCACAGTCTGGAGGAGCCGTCTGCCGTGGACGGTCAGCTGGGTGTTGGAGTGGGACACGAGGACCTCTGCGGTGATGGGTGGGCTGGGCGCCGCCGTCGACCTCCACCGCCAAGCCGCCTGGCCCTGCCGCGGGGGACCTCGTGAGGCTGTGGGCGAGACGCGCGAAACCGGGATGCTTGTCGCTGCTGTAGCGGTGATGGAGACGTGCGCCGTTGTACGTCGCCCTCGGGCCGTTGAACGGCGCGAGGGCGGCATGGGGTCAGTTCACGTGCTTGTCGAACCACTCGACCAGCTGCTCGGGGTGCTCGGAGAAGTAGTTGTAGCCGTCCCAGCGGCGGGTGCTGCCCTCGATCCAGAACAGCTTCTTGTCGCTTGCGGGGACGGCGTCGAAGATCGCCTGCACGTCGGATGGCTTGGTCAGGGCGTCATCGTGCACCTGGGTGATGAAGGTGGGCGCCTGGCAGTTCTTGGCGTACTCGATCGGCGACACCTCGTCGATGGTGAAGCTGAGGTTCAGCTCCACCTCCCGGTCGACGGCCTCGAACTGGTCCGGGATCCCCATCGCCTCAAGGTTGCGCTCGACCATCGCGCGCATCGAGATCGGCTGGATGGCGACCAGGGCGCGCACGTTCGCGAAGAGCTCCGGATGCCGGGTCATCGCCATGAACGTGGCGTTGGCGCCCATGCAGCGGCTGAGCAGGCCGAGCTTCATGGTGGCCGTGTCGGGTCGGGATGTGGCGTACCGCAGCGAGCCGGCCACGTCGCGGGACTCGAACTGGCCCCAGGTGAAGATGAAGCCGTTGGCGTCGCCGCTCTGGCCGTGGTTGCGTGCGTCGTAGGTCAGCACGTGGTAGCCGGCCTCATGCAGGTGCTGGTACTCCCGCATGTAGTTGACCTCGATGGTGTTGCCGGGAACGAACTGCCACGGGGGCAGGTGCGAGGGAAAGCCGTAGCGGTTCATGGGCATCGGATGGTTGGCGATGATCAGCTTGTCCGAGCCTGGGCAGGGGATCCACCACGCTTCCAGCGGGGTGCCGTCCAGGGACGGGAACGTGAGGTCCTCGTACGCCATCCCGTACTCGTCCGGCGTGTGCAGGATCGGCGCGCGCACCGGGCTGCTGAGGCCCTTCGCCAGACCCTTGACCATCTCAGAAATATCCGCCATGACAGTAGCTCTTTCTGTTTCGTGGTGAGATCGTGTCGCATTTCCTTCTGCCATGAGAACGTAACTTTCGGGCTGGGGAGAAGCCACTGATGAAGGGTGCACTGGCAGGGCACCCCTGCATACGGAGTGGCTCCGGGATGTCGTCCTAACCTGGAAGCCGTGGACAATGCAGCCGAGACCCGGGAGTTTCTGACCTCCCGCCGCGCCAGGATCAGCCCGCAGCAGGTGGGGCTGCCCGCCCATGGCCCCCGTCGGGTGCCGGGACTGCGGCGCGCCGAGGTCGCATTGCTCGCCGGGGTGAGCGTCGAGTACTACGCGCGGTTGGAGCGCGGTGACCTGTCCGGAGTGTCGGACCAGGTCCTTGACGCCCTCGCTCGGGCGCTGCGGCTGAGCGAGGACGACCGCACCCATCTGGAGGATCTTGCCCGCGCCGCGGGTCCGGGACGTCGACGCCGACGCCGGGCGGCCGCCGCCTCGGTGCGGCCGAACCTGCGGCGTCTCCTGGACTCCATGGCCTGCCCGGCGTTCGTCCTGAACGGCCGTGGTGACGTCCTGGCCGCCAACAGCCTCGGCCGTGCCCTGTACGCCCCCATGATCGAAGCCGCCGGGGGCGCCACCCCCAACCATGCCCGGTTCATATTCCTGGACCCCCGCTCCCGCCAGTTCTGGGGCGACTGGGAAAGCGCCGCCGACAACCTGGTCGCTCTCCTGCACGCCCAGGCCGGCCGCGACCCCTACGACAAGGACCTCACCGACCTCATCGGTGAGCTGTCCACCCGCAGTGACGATTTCCGTGCCCGCTGGGCCGGCCACGACGTCCGCCAGTACCACCAAGGCGCCAAGGTCATTCACCACCCCGTGGTCGGCGCCCTTCACCTCGCCTACGAATCCCTCGACCTGCCCGCCGACGGCCTCATCCTGTTCGCCTACGACGCAGAGCCGGGCAGCGACTCCGAAGACGCGCTGCGCATCCTGGCCAGCTGGGCCGCCGACCACGTCCCCGAGCCGGCCGAGCGCTCCCCCGGCGGGACGAGCGACGTCTGGCGGCCCGGTGTTCAGCAAGACACCCCTCGTGCCGACGGCCGACCGGAACTGTGACGGCAGGAACAGCGGCCATCAGGAGAGGACGGGAACGATGCGCAGCAAGGTGTTCACCGCGGACAACGCGGCGCTCGTGGTTGCCGGCATCACGACCGAGGTCGCCGAAGGGAACCTGACTGGCGCGCCTGGTTGGATCGCGATCACTGCCAACAACGCTCGTGGCCAATACACCTGGACGCCGGTGTGATCAGCAGCCGCGTGGCCGGCGGCCCAGGTGCGGTCGGCGGCCATGCGGCGCGAAGTGCTGGTGTGGTTGGATTTCTGCCGCGCAGGCGGCCCGCGTGGTCGGTGGGCATTCGGGACGAGATGCTGGCGTGGTCGACGGTTGGGCTGCGCGGGCCGCCGGCGTGATCAGCAGTCGCGGAGTTCGGGGCTCTGGTTGAGCAGTTGCCCGCGCGGTGACACGAACGCCCGGTAGCGTCGACCGTCCACAGCGGACGGTCGGAAGACGGCGACCCGGTGGCAGTTCTGGAAAGCCAAGGTCACGCCGAAGTGGCGCTCCAGTCCGCCGCGGATGGCATCGGAGGCCAGGGCGCGGAGCAGCTGGCCGCGTTCGGTCTCGCTGGGCGGGGGCGTGGCGTTGTCGGCGAAGTCGGAGTCGCCGAGGTCGGCGACCACGCCGCTGATCACCTGCCAGGCGTAGGGCAGGGAGTCGCGGACACAGGCGACGAATTCGTCGTCGGTGACGTCGCCGCTGGTGGCGCGGGCGAGCAGGGCGGCGGGCACGTCCAGGGACATGGGATTCGACCTCCGAAGGTGGGCTGCTACCGTTCTACTGAACATCGAAATCATTATCAACAGGGGTCACCCGAATGAAGATCGCCTTCGTCGGCAAGGGCGGCAGCGGCAAGACCACGCTGTCGGCGCTGTTCACCCGTCGCCTGATCGCCGGCTCGGCGCCGGTGCTCGCCATCGACGCCGACATCAACCAGCACCTGGCCGCCGCGCTCGGCGCCTCCGACGAGCAGGTGCTGACGCTGCCCACGCTCAGCGCCCACCTGCCGTTGATCAAGGACTGGCTGCGCGGCAGCAACCCCCGCATCCCGTCGGCGGACAAGATGATCAAGACGACCCCGCCCGGCACCGGCTCGCGGATGCTGAAGGTGGTGGAGGACAATCCGATCTACGCCGCCTGCGTTCGGGAAGTGGACGGCGCGCGGCTGGCGCTGACCGGGCCGTTCACCGACGACGACCTGGGCGTGGCCTGCTACCACTCCAAGGTCGGGGCGGCCGAGCTGCTGCTCAACCACCTGGTCGACGGGCCGGGCGAGTACGTCGTGGTGGACATGACCGCCGGCGCCGACTCGTTCGCGTCGGGCCTGTTCACCCGGTTCGACCTCACCGCCCTGGTGTGCGAGCCCACGCTGCGCAGCGTCGGCGTCTACCGGCAGTATCTGGGCTACGCCAAGGACTTCGGCATTCGGGTGGCGGTGATCGGCAACAAGGTCTGCGACCAGGACGATCTGGACTTCCTGCGCGACGAGGTCGGCGACAACCTGCTGTGCTGGCTCGGCCGCTCGGGGCACGTCCGGTCGGCCGAGCGGGGCCGGGTGCTGCCGATCACCGAGCTGGAGCCGGACAACCTCGCCGCCCTCGACACCATCCGGGCCGAGCTGGACGGCACCGTCCGGGACTGGGCCGCCTACCAGCGGCAGGCCGTCGAGTTCCACCTGCGCAACGCCCGGGCCTGGGCCGGCGAAGACCTTGCCGCGCAGGTGGATCCGGGCTTCGTGCCGGCCGCCGGATGAGGTGACGGGCCACCCGACCGGGGGTGGCGCGAAACACGGGCGCCGGTCGGTCGGGCCGGGCGTAGCGTGGATGGCGGGGGCTCGGAGGAGGAGCCGCGGATGGCTGCCTGGGCGGATCTGGTCCGGTTCATCGACCGCGAGTACGACGTGACGCGGCGGGAGGCGGACGAGGTGAGGGTGCGGATCCATTACAGCGGCGAGGATGTGGACGACGACGAGCGGACACAGATCGCGGTGGTGGCCCGGGAGGAGGTGGACGGGCAGGAGTGGGTGCAGATCGCGACGCCGTTCGCCCGGGTCGAGGAGGTGGACGTGGCGCGGGTGCTGGCGTCCATCGGGGCGACGACGGTGGTGGGCGGCGCGGTGATCATGGGGGAGTACCTGGTGTTCCGGCACTCCCTGCCGTTGCGGAACCTGGACGCCAACGAGTTCGTGGAGCCGTTGGAGCTGGTGGCGGGCTCGGCGGAGCTGCTGGAGGAGCAGTTCACCGGCGGCGACTACTACTAGGATCGCCGACGTGACCGACACCGAGGTGCTGCGCAAGGACAACCGGTACGAGCTGCGGGTGGACGGCCGGCTGGCCGGCTCGGCGGCGTTCGTGGACCGGGACGGGCAGCGGATCTTCCACCACACCGAGATCAACCAGGCGCACCGGGGCGAGGGGCTGTCCACTGTGCTCATCGAGCGGGCGCTGGCCGACACGACGGCGTCGGGGATGCGCATCGTGCCGGTGTGCCCGGCGGTGAAGGCCTACCTGGACAAGCACGACGACTTCGCGGATTCCGTGGACCCGGTGACGGACGAGACCATGGACTGGCTGCTGGCCAAGTTCGACAAGCGCTGACGGCCGATCCGCCGGCGGGCGACTGGGGGGTGGCCGGGTTCGGCTTGTTGTCGGGCCGGCCGGGGACTGGCACGGAGCGCGGGGGCGGCCAGCTCGTCGGTGAAGCCGGCTGGGACCGGACGGTGTGCGGGTCCGGTGGTCGTCGGGTGTTGGGGTCGGTCGGGTGCCGATAGGCTCGGGGCGGTGGGCAGTCGCCGGGCGCGGAAAGGAGCTCGATGGGCGTCGGGATCAGGCGGGTGGTCGTGCGGGTCAATCGAGGGGTGGACGGGCTGCGGCGGTCGAGAGTCCTGGGGCCGGTGCTCGGGCGGTATTTCACGGCGGTCAGCTATACGGGAAGACGGTCGGGACGGGTGTTTCGGACGCCGGTGGGGTATCGGCGCGAGGGGGACGTGGTGACCATCCTGGTGATGTTCGCGGACGCCAAGAGGTGGTGGCGCAACTTCACAGGGGAGGGCGGACCGCTGACGCTGGAGCTGCCGGGCGGAGATCGGACCGGGCACGCGGTAGCCGAGCGCAGCGGACGGAATCGGGTGACGGTGACCGTTCGGCTGTGAACTGACCGTCCGGGAAGGCCGTGCTCGTCGTTCGGACGTGAGACCGGGTGGGGTGGTGGGGTTTCGACCCGGTTGTTGTCCCGCCGGACCGTTCAGACGCACGTCTCGCACATCCTGGCCAAGCTCGGCGCGCAGTCCCGCGTGGAGATCGCGCGCCTCGCCGGCCAGCGGTCAGGCTGAGAAGTAACCGGAGACGTCGACCACGAGGTCGGTGGTGGCGCTGGCGTAGAAACTCTCCGGCGCCACCGCGTTCGGCCCCGACTGCACCTGGGCCAGCACCAGGTTGGGCACGGTCCGGCCGGCGGTCCAGTTCAGGTTGGAGGTGTTGGGCGGCGTGCTCCCGGAGAACACGGTCAGATAGCCGTCGCCGGTGGTGTTGGTGACGGTCGCGTTGAGCACGATCGCCTTGCACGCCGCCGGGGCCAGGCGCGCGATGCCCTTGGTCAGGTCGTAGGACTTGGTGCTGTGACCGGGAATCGGCCCGCCGCTGGTGCGGGTGTCGACCTGGCGGACCGGGGTGACCGGCACGTAGACGGCGGTGCCGTGGGTGGAGAACCGACCGGACAGGTCGACGATCAGGTCGGTGTTCGCGTTGGCGTAGAAGGAGATCTTGCCGTCCGCCCCGACCGGCACGATGACCGCGTTGGCCACGGTCTGCCCGGCGGTGAAGTTGAGGTTGGACGCGGCCGGAATCGCGCCGCCGCTGGGGAATGCGGTGACGAAGCCGGCCGCCGCCGGGTTGGTGACGGTGACGTTGAGGGAGACGGCCGAGACGTCGCCGACGTCCAGCGACAGGGTGTGCCCGCCCAGCAGCGGGTTTCCGGTGGCACGGGTGTCGAGCAGTCGCCTCGGCGTCACCGGGCTGTAGCTGTTGGCGCCGCCGACCGTGAAGTAGCCGGTGACGTCGGCGATCAGGTCGATGTCGCCGCCGACGTTGTGCAGGTCGACGTAGCCGTTCGCGCCGACCGGGGTGATGGTCATGTTGGGCACGGTCTGCCCGGCGACGTAGTTGACGTTGGAGGTGTCCGGCTGCGGGGTGCCCTCGGCGTACGCGGTGACGTGGCCGGAACCGTTGGCGTTGGCGACGGTCAGGTTCAACGCGACGGCCTTGACGTCGGCGGGGATCGTGCCGTTCCCGCCGACCTTCAGCCGCACGCCGCCGCCGGCCGGAATCCGGGTGCCGACGGCGCGGGAGTCGAGCAGGCGGACCGGGCCGTACGGCGTGAAGTTGGTGCCCTCAGTGGTGAATGTGGTGGCGGCCGTGCCCTTGTCGCCACCGGCGTCGGTGACGGTGGCGGTGATCGTGTAGGTGCCGGGCTTGGCGTAGGTGTGGCTGTTCTGGCTCACCGCACCGGTTCCGTCGCCGAAGTCGACGGTGGTGGACGTGATGTTCCACGGGTCGTTGCCGGTGCCGATAGCGGTCTCGACGGTGAGAGCCCCGGTCGAGGTGGCGGCGATGCTCGGGGTCAGACTCCCGTTGTCCGGCACCACCCTGACGGTGTTGGTGTGGTTCTTGCTGATGCCGCCGCTGTTGTGGGCCTTGGTCCTGATGCTGTACGTGCCCGGCGTGGCGTAGGAATGCGTCGCCTGGCAAGGCGAAGCGGTCGTGGACTGGCCGTCGCCGAAGTCGATGTCACACGTGAACGGCAGATTCCAGGCGCTGGTGAGATTGCCGCTGACGGTGACGTTGCCGCCGACCGGGGCCTGGGTGGCCGACACGGTGACGTCGTCGGCGGTCACGCTGTCCAGGAACTCGTACGCGCCGCGATCGTGGAAACCGTTGCTGCCGTTGGCAATGGTGGGGTCGTCGACCCGGTGGCTGCCGTTGATGTCGGTGTCGAGCTCGCCGGGCGCGGCGGCGTCGGCGGAGTCGATCGCCGGCGAACCCTCGGTGAGCGTGTTGCCGTTGCCCAGCTGCGGGTCGGAGTTCAGGTCGTGAGCTCCCTGTCCGGTCGCCGCCGTCAACGTCGCCGCGTCGGCGTAGTTCTTGTCGGCCCATACGTACGGGTCGATGCCGCCGTCGGGGTGCACGAGGTTGTAGTCGGCGGTCACGCCGGGAGCGGCCGCCGCGTCGACCTTCACCGCCGCGGCCGGACCGGCCGGGCACTGGGCCGTGGTGCTGCCATGGAGCTGGCTGATGAGGTTGTTCTCCACGTGCACGCCGGGCGACGCGCCGGTGATGTTGACGGCCTGGCCGCACTGCCCGACAAAGGTGTTGCCGGTGACCGCGATGTCGGTGCCCAGTTCCAGGCTGAAGCCCATGCCGCCCGAGCCGCCGAACACGTTGCCGGCGAACACGCCGTTCTTGTCGCCGTGGCTCAGGATGTGCTCGCGGCGGTAGTCGTCGATGGCGTTCCTGGTGAAGGTGAGCTGGTCGTTGTGAACCAGGAACAGGCCGCCCCCGCCGGCCGCGTCGCCCTCGAACGTGTTGTGGTCGAAGGTGACCCGGCTGGTGTTGCTGCCGATCACGGCCCACCGGCCGTTGCTGACGGGGATGTGCAGGTTGCGCAGCACCACGTCGTGGCTGCCGACGACGAACAGCGGGGTGTTGTCCCCCAGGGTCGGCCCGCCCAGGCCGTCGTCGTCGCCGGCGCCCTCGACGATGATCGGCGCGTCCGGCGTGCCGGAACGCTCCAGCTGCATCTCGCCGGCATGGCCGGTGATCCTGATGGTCTGGCCGGGATTCACGACCCGGGCGGCCGCCCAGGCGGTGCAGAACGGCAGGGCCGCCGAGCCGCCGTCAGTGTCCGAACAGGACACTCCGGTGGCGTCGACGTACAGGATGTTCGACGGCGCGGCGGCCGCCGTCGCGGGAATGGTCAGCCCCAGGCCGACCACGGCCGCGACGACGGCGGTGAGTCTGCGACTCATGTGATGTCCTCCCCTTGATCACATGTGGACAAGCGTCAGCCGGCGTAGGTCGCCGCGAAGTAGCCGGACACGTCCACCACGAGGTCGGTGGTGGAGCTGACGTAGAAGTACTCCGGCGCCACCCCGTTGAGGGCGTTGAGCATCTGGGCGATGGCCAGGTTGGGCACGGTCTGTCCGGCGGTGGAGTTCAGGTCGGACGAGGCCCGAGCGGCGGACCACCAGCGGGCCTCCGCTGCCGGTGATCTTCACCGTCTGGCCGGGAACGGCGATGTCGGCGGCCTTCTGGGCGGTGCAGAACGGCAGCGCCTCGGTGCCGGGGTTGCTGTCCGAGCAGGTCGACTGGTACCCGCCGTCGACGTAGAGGGTGTCGGGCAGGTCGGCGGCGGCGATGCCGGGGGCGAGGGCCATCAGGCCTAACGCGGCTACCCCGATCGCGCGTCTTCTGGGCACGCAGCGTCCGCCCATGTGATTCCCTCCCCTTGATCACATGCAGTCCTGGACGGGAGAGTAGTGCTCAGCTGAGATGCTCGGCAACCGGCCCGAGGGTGACAAGACCGCTGCCGGCCCCGGCAAGTTCGGTGGCGGCCGGGGCGACGCGGGCGCGCAGCGTGGCCAGTAAGGGCCGGTCGTCGACCGCGCGGGCGGCGATGATCTGGAGACAGCACAGGAGTTCGTACATCAGGTCGGCCGGCGGCTCGGGCGCGGCGTGCAGGGCGTCGCGGGCCGCAGTACGATCTCCGTTGTCCAGCAAGAAGAACGGCTCGATCCACGGTCGGTACGGGCCCCAGTCGGCGTCGGGATCGGCCTGTTGGTCAAGGGAGAACAGGGCTAGGGGCAGCAGGCCTTGCTCCACGCCAGGCATTCCGGTGCCGTGCAGTAGCTCGGCGGCTGACCGGTAGGCCGAGGCGGAGCGGGCGCGCATGGCTCGGAACCAGGCCGTGAACACGCCGACAAGTGGCAGTTCGTGTTGCTGCGCAAGGTGATCAGCGGCCGCGGCGTGGTCGGCGGCGGTGTCGAAGTCGGCCAGCGCGCCGCGGGCCTGGACCCGGATGAGGTGGCCGAGCACCGCGAAGGTCGGGAGGTCGTGCCGAGTGGCCAGGTCGAGCACCTCGACGCCGATGGCGTCCCGTTGCCGGGCGAGGCCGGCTCGGGTGCAGGACTGTAGGAACCGGCCGTTCAACGCGAACGCCAGCAGTGCCGGATCCCCGAGTTCCCGGGCGATTTCCTCGGCCTCGCCGGCGGCTTCGGGTCCGCGCGGCGAGCGGGCGCCCCGCATCTCCACCGCGATTGTCGTCAGCAGACGGCAGCGGGCGGCGGGATTGTCCTTCACCACGGCCAAAGTGCGCTCGGCGGCGGCGACGATCCGAGCGGCGGCAACGGGATCGTCGCTCCGGGTCCAGATCGCCGGCACGTCGTAGGCGCCGATCACCCGGGCCGTCAACGACGGATCGCCGAACTCCTCGGCGGCGGACACCGCCGCGAGCCGATGTTCCTGCGCGGCATGAAGACCGCCGGTGACGGCCAGTGTCCGAAGTAGACCGACGGTCGACTCCAGCCGGGCCCGGGAACCGGCGGCGACCGTTCGCTCGTACGCCTCAGCCGCCCGGGTCCACAGCCCGGCCGGATCCAACCGGGGATCCTGGGCCAGCACATCGGCCTCCAACTGCCGCAGCCGAGGCCCGGGGTCGAGGCCCAACTGATCGGCCAGCATCGCCCGGGCCCGCCGCAGCACCGCCAGCGCGTCCGCCTGCCGGCCGGTCTGGTACAGGGCCAGCGCCAGCAGCCGCCAGCCCTCCTCCCGCCACGGATGTTCCGTCACGTGGGCGTCCAGATCGGGCACGGCCCGGGCCGCCGCGCCGCCGGCGATCCATTGCCCGGCAAGGCGTTCGACGACCTGAAGCCGCAGCTCGGCCAGCCGGGACCGCTCGGCCGTGGCCCACGCCTGCGACGCGAACTCGGCGTAGGCCGGCCCGCGCCACAACGCCAACGCATCCGAAAACGCTGACCCGGCAAGGGATTCGAACTCCCAGGCGTCCACATCCGTGGCCAACAGGGCGTATCCGGGCCCGTCGGTGACCAACAGCCGGGACGGCGTCCGGGCCAGACGCGACGGTTCCAACACCCGCCGCAAATCCCCAACGAACGTCTGCACGGCGCTCACCGCCCGTGCCGGCGGCTCCTCCCACAGGTCCGCCACCAGCCGCGCCATCGGCACGACCCGGCGGCGGGCCAGGACCAGCCGGGCCAGCACGGCCCGGTGCCGAGGCCCCTTCAACGCCAGCGGCCGGCCGTCGGCCCAGGCGGCGACCGGTCCGAGCACGCCGAACCGGAGTTGCTGATCGGATGCTGATTCGCGGCCGGCAGGGTCGTGCACATGACCACTATCCCCGGCTTCGAATCCCGGCGCATTCCGGTCGCCGACGGCGTGTCCCTGCACGTGGCGGTGGGCGGCCGCGGCCGGCCGATCGTGCTGCTGCACGGGTTCCCGCAGACCCACCTGAGCTGGCGGCACGTGGCCGTGGACCTGGCCGCCGACCACACGGTGATCTGCCCCGACCTGCGCGGCTACGGGGCCAGCGACAAGCCGGCGCACGGCTACGACAAGCGGACCATGGCCGCCGACATCGTCGCCGTGGCCGCCGCGCTCGGCCACCGGGAGTTCGCGCTGGCCGGCCACGACCGCGGGGCCCTGGTCGCCTTCCGCGCCGGCCTCGACCACCCCGACAAGATCACCCACCTGACCTGCCTGGACGTGCTGCCCACAGTGGACATGTGGGACGTCCTGCACGGCACCGCCGCCGCGGTCGGCTTCCACCTGTACCTGATGGCCCAGCCGCCGGGCCTGCCCGAGCAGCTGATCGCCGCCGCCCCGGACGCCTTCTTCGGCCACTTCCTGGACGCGTGGGCCCGCGATCCCGCCGCCATCCCGCCCGAGATCCGTGCCCACTACCTGAAAGCCAGCCGCGACGCCGTGCCGTCCATCGTGGCCGACTACCGCGCCTCGGCCACGATCGACGTCGAGCACGACGAACGAGACCGGGGCCGGCAGCTCCAGATGCCCGTCACCGTGCTGCAACAGGACTGGGGCTTCGGCGGCGAGGAGCGCTGGCGGGCCTGGGCCCCGAAGCTCGACCACCGCACCGTGGGCTGCGGGCACTTCATGGCCGAGGAGGATCCACGGCTGATCGCCGACGTGCTCAGGGCTTGACGGCGACGCCCGCGTAGCCGGCGTTCGGGATGTCGAACCGGGGGCCGGCGTCGTTCGGGTCGGGGCGCCAGTCGGGAATCCACACCACGCCCGGCTCCACCAGGTCCCAGCCGTCGAACAGGGCCTCGACCTCGGGCTGGGTGCGCAGGCGGACCTGGGCCACCGACTTCTCGTACATCTCGCGAGCCCCGTGCAGGTGCTCGTCCGGCATGTTCTCAGTGTCGGGGCTGCCGTGGGCGATGGCCAGCATGCTGCCGGCCGGCAGGGCGTCCCGGAACCGGGCCAGCACCCTGGCCGGATCGTCCTTGTCGGGGACGAAGTGCAGGATCATGATCAGCATCAGCGCCACCGGCCGGTCCAGGTCCAGGGTGCCGTTGAGCTCGGGGCTGTCCAGGATCTCCTCGGGCTCGCGCAGGTCGGCCCGCAGCACCGCGGTCGTGGGGTCGCCGGCCAGCAGCTGCCGGGTGTGGCTGACGGCCACCGGATCGGTGTCCACGTAGACCACCCGGGCCCGCGGGTCGGCCGCGCGGGCGATCTCGTGCACGTTGCCGACGGTTGGGATGCCCGAGCCGATGTCCAGGAACTGCGTCACCCCGGCGGCCGCGCACACCCGCACCGCCCGCCGCAGGAATGCCCGGCTGGCCTGGGCCATCCGCGGCCCCTCCGGCATCAGCCGCAGCATCTGCTTGGCCACCTCGCGGTCCACCGCGAAGTTGTGCGATCCGTCCAGGAACCAGTCCCAGATCCGGCTGATGCTGGGCTGCTCGATGTCCACGTCCGGCGGGGCCCAGCTGGGTCGCTCCATGGCGGCCACCCTAGCGCTCGATCACCGCGATCGGCTCGGCGATCGGCCGTGGCGGCGACCTCCGTGTGGCCCAGCGAAAGCGGTCACTGCGAGCGGCCGTCCGCCGACCGTGCGTGGTCGTTGCACAACGGTGCCCACTTTCGGTCGACGATGCCCGGCCGCCTCGGTACCTTCTGTGTGCCGACGCGCGAAACGTCGAGGCGACTGGGGGATTGCCCACCGGACACCGTTGTCCGGCACGTCTCGCGCGGGCCGCCCCGATCGCTGCACTGCGCCGGTGCGATGTCCACGAGAAGGAGACGCCACGTTGTCGCCGGTCAACTCGCCTGCCCCAGTTGCCATCCTGTCCTCCCTGAGACCGCTGCGTGACGGCTTCGACACGCCGCGTTCGCAGCCGATCGACGCCGGCCTCGTCGGCGACGACTCGATCCTGCGCCGCTACTGCGCGCCCTGGCTGCCCGCCGTGCTCGGCGGCTGGTCGGCGTTCACCACGCTGGTGCTGATCGACCACATGCGACAGTCCATTTCGATGGCGATGGCCCGCCGGGCCAACTTCAACGAGTTCCGTCAGCTCACCCGCGGCATGCTGGTGGCCATCTTCGGCGACACCGAGCAGGTCGAGGCCCAGCGCAAGGGAGCGTGGGAAGCGCATTCCCGGCTGCGCGGGGTGGACGCCGACGGTCGCGAGTGGACGGCCAACGACCCGGACCTGACCACCCGTGTCTACACCGTGTTGGTGTGGCATCTGCTTGCCGCGCAGGAGAAGCAGCTCGGCCCGCTCGGTGAGTCCGAAAGGGACGAATACTGCGCGGACGCGGTGCGCACGGTCGGCTACGTCTTCGGCACCCCGCCGGCCCTGCCCACCACCTACGCCGCGCTGGCCGCCGAGTACGCCGGCATCATCGCCAACGAGCTGACGGTGACGCCGGAGGCGCACGAGGTGTTCGAGGAGAACCGGGCGCTGCGGGTGAAGGACATCCCGATGGAGGAGCTGGTGGCGGCCACC
Organism: Kutzneria sp. NPDC052558; assembly: GCF_044547355.1. Classification (NCBI taxonomy): domain Bacteria; kingdom Bacillati; phylum Actinomycetota; class Actinomycetes; order Pseudonocardiales; family Pseudonocardiaceae; genus Kutzneria; species Kutzneria sp. NPDC052558. The sequence continues at coordinate 163,089 of NZ_JBIUAG010000009.1, read as the reverse complement.
GCCGACCTGCTCGACCCGGAGGTGGCCGCGGTCTTCGGCATCGACCGCACCCAGGTCGTGGACCTGCCGCGGCTGGACCTGGCCACGCTGACCGAGGAGGACCTGCTGCCGATCGCCGTCCTCAGGCGCTGACGTCCGTCCCCCAGTCGATGTGGTGCAGGTGCAGCCAGTCGGCCTCGGGGTGGTGGACGCGCCGGGTGACGGCCCGGTCGCGCAGCAGTCGCCGCAACGGCCCGGGCAGGCGCGGCCCGAGCCGGCGGAAACCCGTGCGCACGACGCGTTCCACCCGCTCGCGGCGAAGCCGCTCGTAGGCGTGCAGGGCGGCGGTGGTGTCGGGGATGTCGCGCAGGCACATGGCCAGCGTGACGCCGTCCTCGATGGCCATGGACGCGCCCTGCGTGGTGGACGGCGACGCCACGTGCAGGGCGTCGCCCACCAGCGTCATGCCGGCACGGGACCAGGTCGGCACGGTCGGCAGCTGGTAGCAGGCGGTGGCGGTGATCCGGTCGTCGGCGGTGGCCCGGATCGCCCGCACGGTGTCGATCCGGTCGCCGGCGAACAGCTCGCCGAGCCGCTGACGCAGCTGCGCGGGCGTGGCTCCGGCCAGGTCCCGCTCGCCGCACGGCACGTTGGCGAACCACCAGGTCTCGCCGTCCGGGGTCGTGATGTGCCCGCAGGTGGCCCGGCGGCCGAAGTACATGAAGTAGCTGTCCCGGTCCTCGGCCGGCTGCTCGTCGCGGACCCCGCCCATCACGATGTTCCAGCCGGTGTACGTCGGCTGCGGCGCGTTCGGGTCGATCAGGGACCGGGTCGTCGAGCGCACGCCGTCGGCCCCGATCAGCAGGTCCCCGCCGACGCGGCTGTCGTCGGTGAAGAACGCCGTCACGCCGCCGTGGTGGCGCACCCCGGCCAGCCGCTTGCCGTGCTCGATCTCCACGCCGCGACGCAGCGCCTCGTCGGCCAGCGCCCGGTAGAGGTCGGCGCGGCGCATCGTGCGCGGGCCCCGGTCGGGATCCGGCGTGGGGATGGTGAGCACGCCCAGGCCGTGGTCGCGGTTGTTGCGCATGCGCACCTGTCGGGAGGCGAAGGACTGCTCCAGCACCACGTGCTCGGCGTCGACGGCGCGCAGCGCGTCCCGGCCGTTGGCCATGATCGTCAGGAACGCGCCCCGGCCGTCGGCGGTGTCCGGGTGCGCCTCGTAGACGCTGGCGTGCAGGCCGGCGTGGCGCAGGGCGATGGCCGTCGTCAGGCCGGCGACACCGCCGCCGATGACCAGAATTCGACTCACTGCGGCACCTCGCTGGCGCTCGGTGTCCGCGTTCGCGGCGACACCGCGCTGAATGACTCGCTCGCAAGCTCGCTCATGCCGCCCGCAGTTCTCTTGACAGGGCAACCAGTTCGCGGACATCGGACTCCAGGCCCCCGTCGGGCGGCACCGCGAGCGGCCGGGCCTCGGCCGAGTCCGGCGCCGACCGGTCGCCCAGCGCGCGCCGCAGCCACGCCGCGAGCGCCGCCGGATCGCCGGGACTGTCGGCGCCCAGCCGGCCGCTGGCCCGGACCAGGCCGTCCCGGCACTCGATCACCCGGCGGTAGAAGCGGCGGTTGACCGCCCGCACGCTCAGCACGTCCCGCCAGGCGCTGGCCGGCGCGCGGTTGAGCGCGTCCTCCGGGAACGCCTCGTGCAGCATCATCCACAGTGGACGCAGCCGGTGATAGTCCCGCAGGTGCCGCCACCACACCTTGGCCGCCACCCAGCGGACCCGGGCCCCGGGCACGGTGAAACCGGCCAGGATCACCAGATTGCCGACGGCCACCACCGGCGTCGGCAGTTGCAGCGCGATCGTCGAGTCCGGCCGGGCCAGCTGGATCACCATCGACACCGCGATCAGGGCCGAGCCCAGCGCGATGATCACCTGCCCGACCGAGGACACCGTCAGCCCCAGGGCCAGCCAGCGCTGGGTGATCCGGGTGTGCCGGAACATCCAGACGATGCAGGTGATCACGCCGTAGACGGTGTAGGCGTTGGCGACGAAGCGGAACGCGTCCAAGGTGGCCGGCGGGTAGTCGTCCGGGGCGAGCGACTGCGGCACGGTCGCGGCCAGCATGCCCAGCACCGCCAGCGTCAGCGCCAGCCGCACGGCCTCCCGGACCGCCTGCCGCCAGGCCTTCCGCCCCTGCCCGGCGGAGAAGACGAACACGCAGATCAACGAGTACAGCATGGTCAGCAGCAGCGCGTTGCCCAGCCACATCAGCCAGATCGGGCCGGCGCCGGACACCCCGGCCTCGATGCCCACGCCGGCCTGCGGCTGCACCGCGAAGGCCATCGCCGACAACAGGAAGCAGGCCACCACGAACCACAGCGAGATCCGCCGCGGCGTGCGGGCCAGCTGGGCGCCCTTCCAGACGCCCAGGGCGGCGGCCGCGCACACCTGGAACGAGACGTCCGGGGTCACAGCCAGCCCAGCCGGTCGCTCAGCGCGGCGTCGACGCCCTCGGCCGCGTCGGAGCTCTGCGGGATGCGCATCGCGTCCAGGATCGACGCCCACTCCAGGATGATCGTCGCCACCGTCTCGGCCTCCCGCTCCTCGCGCTGGTCGTACGCGGTCCGGCAGCGCAGCGAGTCCGGCGGCTCCGGCAGCTCGGCGGCCGGGCCGGCCAGCAGCTCGGACAGCTCGCCCGCGCCCTCGTCGGACGGGTGGTCGGCCAGGATGTGGCCGACCTCGTGCAGGATGATGTGCCGCTGGTGGGGCTTGGTGGTGTGCTCCTGGTAGACGATGAAGTCGGCGTTGCGGCCCTTGAACCACAGCCCGAACGGCCCGTCGGCCCACAGCGGGTAGGGCACCAGCTTGATCGGCCGGCCGCGCACCACCGCCAGCCGGGCGCAGAACTCGTGCACGTCCAGCGGCGGCTGCACGTCCAGCTCGCGCAGCAGGCCGCGGCAGCGGCGGCGCAGCTCACGCTCGCTGGACCCGTGGTCGCGACGGGGCAGGCGCATCGGCGGCCTCAGCCTCCGGCGCTGGGCAGCGGCTCGCCGCCGCCCGGGTCGATCACTTCGATCATCTCCACCAGCATGCGCAGCCGGTCCGGGCTCATCCGGCCGGCCCGCATGGCGATGGCCCGCACCTGCTCGGCCCGCTCCGGCAGCGCCTGCTGGCCGGTCGCCTGCTCCTCGGCGTCGTCGTCCAGCAGCCAGGCCGCGGTCACCCGGGGCGCGCCGTCGGCCCGGTGGTCGTCGAAGAACTTGGCGATGGCCCGGACCTTCTCCATGGTCGGATTGGCCTTGCCCTCGCGGACCTTCCACAGCGTGACGCGGGAGATGGAGATCGGGTGCGACGGGTCGTCGGTGATCGCCGCGGCGACCTCGGGCGTGGAGTAGCGGACCGGCCGGCCGCGCTTGTCCACGGCCTTCACGGTGGTGTTGAACAGGTGGTTGAGCCGGCGGGCCAGGGCGAACTCCGGCTGCGCAGCCCCCTCGCTGCCGTCCACGGCGCCTCCCTCGTTACGTGGAACGAGGGCGATGTTAACCAGGGAAGCGGATCGTCAGCTAGGGGACTAGGCCATCCGAGTGAACGGCCTGGGAATCGGTTAATTATATTGTAGCGTGAGTGGCGTTCGGGCCGTCCGGGTTCACTCCCGGGGGACGGGCGGGCTCCCTGGGGGCGAGCCCGCCTTCGGGCGGCTCCGCGCGCACCCGGCGCTTCGGGGGGAAGCCGCCGGTTGGGGAGGAGGCGCGCGGGGCCGCCGCTACACCTCGGCCGGCCCTCGGCGCAGGCGAAAATCGGCCGATTCCCAGGGCGGTGTGCTATCCCTGTTCCGGGGGTGGGAGACATGGTCGTAGCGGAGTCGCCGCCGGACGTGAGGATCCGACGGTTTGCCGTGCCGGTCGCCGTCGTGTTGCTGGCCCTGACCGTCGTGCGGATCCCGCCTTCGTCGCTGCCGGCCTACCTCTACTTCGTGGCCGTCGGCGTCGCGCTGGCCGTGATCGACCTCGAACGCCGTCGGCTGCCCAACCTCGTCGTCCTGCCCTCGTACGCCGTCGTCGCCGCCCTGCTCGCCGTGTCCTCCTTGTGGCGTCACGACTTCTGGCCCCTGGCCCGTGCCGGCGTCGGCGCCGTCCTGCTGCTCGTGTTCTTCCTCGTGCTCGCCACCGTCCAGCCCTCGGGCCTGGGTCTCGGCGACGTCAAACTGGCCGGCCTCGTCGGCATCGCCCTGGGCTACCTGTCGTGGTCCGCCCTGCTGTTCGGCTGCTTCACCGGCATCCTGCTGGGCGGCGTCGCCGGACTTGCTCTGACCATCCGCGGCCGGCGGAAGGCGACCATTGCCTACGGCCCCTTCCTGATCGCCGGCGCGCTGGTGGGGATGCTGCTGTTCTAAAGCACGACGAGGGCGAACACGTCCGAGTAGGCGGCGGCGTAGAGCGTGCTCTCGGGGTGGAACACCCGCAGCGACAGGCGTGCCGAGACCTCGAAGCTGACGTCGATGGAGAAGGCGCCGTTGGGGCGGCAGCCACCGGTGGCCACGGTCACCCACGCGCCGGCCCGCAGCTCCTGCACGACCAAGGTCTCCGAATCGGCGGCGGCCGCCCGCGCCGAGTCGTCGATCCGGCCCTTGATCTGGGTCTTCTCGCGCTTCTTGACCTGGTCCTTGACCGGCTTGGCCTGCACCTTCATCTTGTGCTTGGCCGGGGCGTGGACGGCGGCCGGGGCGGCGGAGGCGGCGACCGGCATGACGGTGAACGCCGCGCAGCCCACCGTCAGCGCGGCGAGGGTGCGGGTCAGTCGTGGCATACGCATGCCCGTAGTGCAGCGCATGGCCGTGAGCGCTCACAGCCCCCACGCCGAGCAAGATCGTTTGATCAGCCGGTCGGGTGATCCGCCGCGAAGGGGCCGCCGGGGGTGAAGGCGTGGTCGGCGAAGCGGGCGGCGATGAGGCGGTGGGTGGCGGCGTCGGGGTGGAGGTCGTCGGGCAGCTCGGGGTCGGAGTCGGCGTGCAGGGCGAGGCCGTCGAGGTAGTGCAGGTTGGGGTCGTCGGCGGAGCGGAGCTTGACGATGCGGGCCAGCTCGTCGCGGATGACGGTGAGGGTGAGCTTGCCGGGGGCGGGCTCGCCGGTGGCCTGGAAGCGGAGGACTCCGTCGGTCAGCACGGGCATGACGGGGCCGGGGGTGTCTTCCTGGATGGGGCAGTGCAGGGGGGACACGACCAGCATCGGGGTGGTGGGGTGGCCCTCGCGGATGGTGTCGAGGAAGCCGTGCACGGCGGGGCCGAACGCCCGCAGGCGCATGACGTCGGCGTTGGTGAGGTTGATGCCGATCTTGAGGCTGATCAGGTCGGCGGGGGTGTCGCGGATGGCCCGGGCGGTGAACGGGTCGAGCAGGGCGCTGCCGCCGAAGCCGAGGTTGACCAGCTCGACGTCGCCGGCCGCGGCGGCCAGGGCGGGCCAGGTGGTGCTGGGGCTGGCGGCGTTGGAGCCGTGGCTGATGGAGCTGCCGTGGTGCACCCACACCCGGCGGTCGCCGAGCGGCACGGGGGTGACGGGGGCGTCGGTGCGCAGGGCAACGAGCTTGGTGATCTCGTTGTGCGGCAACCAGATCGCGACCTGCTTGGACCCGGCCGGCAGGTCGAAGCGGACGGTGCCGACCGGCCCGGGCTCGAGTTCGGCGCCGCCGGTGGCCATGTTGATCACCAGCACGTTGCCGCCGGGCACGGTGGCCTGCGCGGTGAGCGCGCCGTCGACGATCAGGTCGTACCGGCCGGCCGGGCGGGGCGGCGCGCCGGCGTAGGAGTTCTTGGTGGCCAACGCGTCCAGCTCCACGACGGTCGCCTCGGTGCGGAACACCAGCCGCACCCCGGAGGCCTGGGCCTCGGCCATGGTCAGCTGCTGGTCCGGCACCTGCGCCCGGGCCCGCGCCGGCAGCCGGTGCGGTTGCAGCCCTTGCGGCGTCTCCTCCAGCTCCAGCGCCCCGCGCAGCAGCTCGGCGGTGATCGGCGTGGTGATCAGGTCGGTCATGTCTTCACCTTAGGTCGGCGCGGAAAAGTGGACGCGTCGCACTGGAACTGGCCAGAGGAGTCGACCGACAGGGGGCCGGCATCACCGAGGTGTTCATGGACGGCGTCATCGAATACCGGGGCCAGACCGCCGCGCCGCTGGCGATGGCGGCCAGAAACGCGTTGCTGGCCACCGGTGTGTCGGCCAACCGGCGGCACAGCCACGCCGCCTGCGGCCACGACTGACCGTTGGTCGACGCGGACGGGCCGCTGACCGGCGGAAAGGAACCGTTGGGCAGGCGGCGTGCCCGAAAGGCTAACGATCAGCGACACGACGCCGACTAGTCCCGTAGCCGGGATTCCCACAGGCTCGACCCGGTGCCGCGTGGTCCCCCTGTCACCCCCGAGCGGGGGGATCACGTCGGCCGGAAGAACTCCCGGACCGCCTCGGCCACCAGCTCCGGCTGCTCCTCGGGCAGGTAGTGGTCGGCGGGCAGGGCCCGGCCGTTCACCTCAGCTGCGTACTCGCGCCAGACATCCAGCACAGCATAGGTGTTGCCGACGAAGCTGTGCTCGCCCCACAACACCAGCAGCGGACACGCCAGCAGCCGGCCGGCATCGGCCCGGTCGTGCACCAGATCGATCCCGGCGGCCGCGCGGTAATCGGCGCAGGACGCGGCGATCGCGGCCGGATCGGAGAAGCAGCGCACGTACTCGTCCACCGCGGCCGGGTCGAACGGGGCGCCGCCGTGGCGCCGCGAGTTCATCCGTGACCGGATCCAGAAATCCGGCTCGGCGGCCAGCAGCCGCTCGGGAATCCCGTTGCCGGCGGCCAGAAAGAACCAGTGGAAGTAGCCCAGCCCGAACGCGGTGTCGGCGTGCTCGAAGGTGTGCCGGGTGGGCACGATGTCCAGCACGGCCAGGCGTTGCACCGCTTCCGGCGCGTCCAAAGCCATTCGGTGCCCGACCCGGCCGCCGCGGTCGTGGCCGACCACGCCGAACCGGTCGAAACCCAGCGACCGCATCAGGCCGACCTGGTCGGCGGCCATGGCCCGTTTGCTGTACTCCACATCGTTTTCGGTCGGCGCGGGCTTGGAACTGTCGCCATATCCCCGCAAATCGGTCAGCACGACGGTGAAATCCGTGGCCAGCAACGGTGCTACCCGACGCCAGATCAGATGGGTCTGGGGATAGCCGTGCAACAGCAGCAGCGGCGGCCCGTCACCCCCGACGGCGCAGTGGACGCGCACGCCGTCGACCTCGATGTCCTGATAGGCAAAGCTTTCCGACAGCAGGCTCACAGGAACTCCAGCAGGACCTTGGTGAACTCCTCGGTGGTGGCGCTGCCGCCGAGATCGGGCGTGCGCACGGGCGACTGCGCGAGCACGGCGGCGATGGCCCCTTCCACCGAGGCCGCGGCCTCGACGTGACCGAGGTGGTCGAGCATCATGGCTGCGGTCCAGATCGCCCCGAGCGGATTGGCCACGCCACGGCCGGCGATGTCCGGCGCGGAGCCGTGCACCGGCTCGAACATCGACGGGAAGTCCCGCTCCGGGTTGAGGTTGGCCGCCGGCGCGATGCCGATGCCGCCGGCCACCGCCGCGGTCAGGTCGCTGAGGATGTCCCCGAACAGGTTGGAGCCGACGATCACGTCGAACCGGGCCGGGTCGAGCACCAGCTTGGCCGCCAGCGCGTCCACGTGCTCGGACCGCCACGACACGTCCGGATGGCTGGCGGCGACGCCGGTCACCACCTCGTCCCAGAACGGCATGGTGTGCACGATGCCGTTGGACTTGGTGGCCGAGGTCAGCACGCCGCGCCTGCTCTCGGCCAGCGTGAACGCGTACTCGGCGATCCTGGTCACGCCGGCGCGGGTGAACACCGACTCCTGCACGGCCATCTCGTCCGGGAAGCCGCGGTGCAGCCGGCCGCCGATCTCGCCGTACTCGCCTTCCACGTTCTCCCGCACCACCACCAGGTCCACCTCGCCGGGGCGGGCCGTCCGCACCGGGCTGGGCAGGCCCTCGAACACCTTGACCGGGCGCAGGTTCACGTACTGCCGGAAGCCCCGGCGGATCGGGATCAGCAGGCCCCACAGCGAGACGTGGTCGGGCACTGAGGGATCGCCGACCGCGCCGAGGAAGACGGCGTCGTGGTGGCGGATCCGGTCCAGGCCGTCGGCCGGCATCATCGCGCCGGTCTCGTGGTAGCGGGCGCAGGACCAGTCGAACTCGTCGTATTCGAACCGGACGCCGTGCCGCGCGCCGACCGTGTCCAGCACATGCCGGGCCGCCGGGGTGACCTCGTGGCCGATGCCGTCGCCGGGGATGAGCGCGATCCGATGGGTGACCATGCCCTCGATCACAGCACCGCCGCCGTCCCCCGGTCCAAGACCAGAACCCACCCCGACACATAGGCATCGCCTATGAACCCCCCGTGGGTCTGCCTGATTCCTACATTCGGCCTGTCGCTAGGCGGGACTCGCGGGGGTGGCGGTGGTGAGGAAGGCGTGGGCGGCCGGGGACAGGGGGGTGGTGGGGCGGGTGGCCAGGCAGATGTGGAGGTGGGCGGCGGGTTCCAGGGGGAAGACGAGGGCGCCGCTGCGGGCGGCGAGGCCGGCCCAGGAATCGGCGAGCACGGCCATGCCGACGCCGCCCAGCACCAGGGGCAGGATGGCCTCCCGGTGCTCGGTCTCGACCACGGTGGCCAGGTCGACGCCGCTGTCGCGGATCCGGTCGACCAGCCCGCGCATGCCGCTGCCGGGCTGCCCGACGATCAGGCGTTGCCCGGCCAGGTCCGAGTGCTGCACGACGTGCCCGGGCGGGAAGGGGCCGTCGGGCGGCGTGACCAGCACGAATCGCTGGCGTCCCAGGGAGGTGAAGCGCAGTCCGGCGGCCCGCGGCTGCTCGGCCGAGGCCAGCAGGGCGATCTCGACCGTGCCGCTGCGGACGAGATCCATGGCGTTCTGCGCGGTGAAGGCGGCCCTGATGGCGACCGAGATGCCCGGATGCACGGCCGTGAACGCCCGGATCATGCCGGCCAGCGGCTCGACCGCCTGAGACGGCGTCGCAGTGATCTCCACCCGGCCGACCGCCAGCCCGGCGACCGAATCCACGCTGGACCGGGCGGTGGCCAGGCCCCGCACCACCTGCCGGGCCGGCTCGACCAGGGCCCGGCCGGCGTCGTTGAGCACCAGGCGGCGGCCGATCCGGTGAAACAGCGGCTGGCCGAGATCCCGCTCCAGGGTCCGCAACGCCTGCGACAGCGAGGGCTGGGCCACGTGCAGGGCGGCCGCGGCCCTGCTCATGCCGCCGTGGTCCACCACCGCCAGGAAATACTCCAGCTGCCGAGCGTCCACAATGGGCAGCATGCCACGTCACCCGTTCCGGGGGCTGCGGGCGTGCCGGACGTGATCACTAGGCTGAACGGGGACTCAACGACGAAGAGGTGGCAACGGGTGGAGCGACCGGACTGGGCCCCCAAGGAAGTCGACATCGAGAAGGCCAGCGCGGCCCGGCTCTATGACTACTTCCTCGGCGGCAGCTACAACTTCGAGGTCGACCGGGCCCTGGGCCGGCAGATCGAGCAGGCCGCGCCGGGGGTGCCCGAGTTCGCCTTCCTCAACCGGGCCTACCTGCGGCGGGCCGTGCGCTACATGCTCAGCCGGGGCGTCGACCAGTTCCTCGACCTCGGCTCCGGCATCCCCACCGCCGGCAACGTGCACGAGGTCGCCCAGAACATCAATCCGGACGTCCGGGTCGTGTACGTGGACAACGAGCCGGTCGCGGTGGCGCACGCCGACCTGCTGCTGGAGGACAACCCCAACGCCGTGGCCATCGAGGCCGACCTGGCCGACACCGCCTTCGTGCTCGGCCACGACAAGACCCGTGGCCTGCTCGACTTCAGCCGGCCGATCGGCCTGCTCGCGGTGGCCGTGCTGCACTTCCTGCCGGCCGGGGTCGACCCGAACGCGGTGCTGGCCGAGTACCGGCGGGCCATGCCGGCCGGCAGCTTCTTCGCACTGTCGCACCTGACCCACGAGGTGGACAGCGACCAGGTCGACCAGATCATCCGGCTCTACAGCCGGTCCCAGAACCCCATCATCTCCCGGGGCCGGGACGAGATCACCGGCCTGTTCACCGGATTCGACCTGGTCGAGCCGGGCGTGGTGTTCACGCCGCTGTGGCACCCGGAGTCGCCCGAGGACGTCGGCGAGCACCCCGACCGCAGCGGCGCCCTGGTCGGCGTCGCCCGCAAGCCCTGACCGGTCCCCGTTGCGCGGTGACGTGAAGGGGCCATGCCCAGCGTTGGGCCCCATCATGCCGCCATAAGTGGCCGCTACACCGCAATGTTGTGCTGGTGCACCAGGAATCGGTTCACCAGCTCGACCTGCTGGTCGCTGAGGTCGCCGTCCACGTACACGGCCGCGGCGACCAGGCCGCTGAACACGCCCAGGCCGTCGTTCACGCTGCCCAGCAACGGCCGCGCGAACTGGACGTCGCCGTTGGCGTCGCGGCGGCGGGTCTCGTAGCGCCGGCCGTTGGCCCACAGGTCGAGGATCCGCGCGGGCGGCGCCTTCGGGTCGGTGGGATCGGGCCGCTTGCCGTAGCGGGCGGCGTAGACGACCCACTCGCTGGACGAGCCGGCCTGGGGCGCCTGGAGCATGTTCATGGTCCAGTACAGGCCGTAGCGTTGCAGCGCGGCCTTGCCGGGCGCGGTGTCGACCAGCGGATTCCCCTTGGTGACAAGGAAAAGCGTGGCGCAGCCGGTGGTCCCGGTCATGGACTGGAACTGGTACCAGCCGTTGCCGTCGAAGCGCAGCGCGGCCCGCCCGTTGACCTGATTGGACAGATAGATCGGCGCGGTCCGCACGGCCGCACCGTCGTTGTGGGCGTTGGAGAGGTCGTTGAGCGACGGGATCGCCTCGCCCTCATTGGGCATCCGCTTGCCGCCCTGCTCGGCCGGCAGCCGCACCTGCTCCGCCGAGTAGTAGCCGATCAGCCCGGGCAGGCCCGGAATCGGGTCGACCGCCGGACGCGGCACGGTCAGCGCCGGCGGCACCGGGCCGTTGAGGCCGATACGGGCCGAGGCCCCCGGCCACGCCGTGGTCATCACCAACTCGGGGCTGGCCGGCACAGGCCCGGTGAAGGTGCCCTGCCACAGCGGACCGTCCACCGCGACGATGGCCGTCGCGCCGCGGTCGAAGAAGGTGTTGAAGGACCGTTCGATCGTGCACCACCCGCGGTTGCGCGACGGCGTGGCCAGCCCGGCGTTGACGTCGCCGCTGACCAGCCGCACCGCGACCGCCTGCGGGCCGGCGGCGCCGACCTGGCAGTCCCGGAACACCAGCTGGGTCGGGCCGATGTCCGCGCCGAGCGAGGCCCAGAAGTAGCTGTCGCTGGGCAGGTTCGCGGTGGTGCTCTCGAAGTCGACGGTCCAGGCGTCGAACTGGCCCGCGCACTCGTACATCCGCACCACGGACTCGCAGGAGGCGGAGTCGGTGACGAAGATGTCGCGGGTGGACAGGGTGGAGCGGACCGCCTTGAGCGCGGAGTTGCCGTAGTAGGACAGGCCGACCCGGTCGGCCCGCAGGATCTGGCCGTAGGAGTAGATCGCGGTGTCGGTCTGCCAGCCGAACTGGCACCGGCTCAGCTCGACCGGGTAGCTGACGCCGAGGTTGTAGGAGCTCAGGCCCTGCGCGCCGAAGGTCACCGTCACGTCGTCCAGACGGAACGAGTAAACCATGCCGACGGCGATGCCCTGCCCGTAGTTGGTGGCGCCGGCGAACGGATGGCCGCAGTCGACGGTCAGGCGCTCCATCGCGTTGCCGAGGATGGTGTCGCCGTTGGAGAGGTCGGCGGAGACGAACAGGCCGAAGCCGAGCGGGCCGCTGGGCGTGCTGACCCACGGCACCTGGAGGTCGGGCAGCTGCGGCCCGTCCTTGGTGACCGGCTTGTTCATGGTGGGCGGCTGGTCCATCGGCAGGCAGGCGAAGACGCCGGGCGACACCCGCCACCACTCGGCGTCGGTCACCTCGGCCCCGGCCAGGGTCCGCTGCGCCGGCTTGTCGTCGACCGCGTACTGGAGGGTGGACGACAGCCGCATCGCCGCGAACGTCAGGTCGGCCAGGTTGGCCAGGCCGCCCGGCAGCAGGCCGGCGGCGCTGGCGCCGTTGGACAGCGGGGAGATCGTGCCCAGGTTGAACGGCGCGTACCGGTTGCGGCGCAACGACATCGGCCGCTTGCCCCAGCCGTCGTTGACGAAGTCCAGCAGCGGCGCGACCCGGCTGTGGTTGATCCACGTCGCGACGGCGCCGGTGGTGAGGTCGAGCTGGATCGAGCAGCGCAGCACCGACTGGCTCGGGTCGGCGATCGGCACCCGGATCTGCCGCCACAGCCCGTCGTCGGTGACGAAGTCGAACAGCAGCACAAAACCGCCGAGGCCGGTGCCCAGCCAGACCGCGAACGGGGCCGGCCGGCCCTCGTTGTCCACCGAGCCGAACAGCGCGGTGGCGCTGCCCGGCCACGCCCCGCCGTTGTGCGACACGGTGAAGTCCAGGGTGAACTGGCTCAGGCCGGTCCAGCCGCGCGGCCCGTTGGCCGGCCCGAGCGAGAACGGGGTGGCCGGCAGCGAGACGATGGCCCGGTCGGCCGGGCGCTGCTCGCCCGGCGCGGGCGTGATCACCGGGACCATGGTGCGGTAGCCCCACTTCGTGCCCGCCGGCTGGTCGGGCAGGATCTCGTGCAGGTCCTGCCAGTGCGCCGGGCTCATCGGGCTGTTGTGCAGGCCCCGGTGCACGCCGAAGATCAGCGGCGGGATGCACAGCTGGGACCGCAGCACCGTGGTCGTGGTGTTCTCGCCGATGAAGCGGACGTTGGGGCGGTCGACGATCACCGATCGCCGGAACAGGTACGCGTCCGGCCCGGCCGGGATCACCACGGTGCCGCCGCGGACCGGGTCGAGCGCGTCGACCGCGTCGCGGAACGCCTGGTAGCAGTCGACCACGCCGTCGGCGACGGCGCCGTGGTCGCGCACGTTGACGGTGGTGACGGGGGGAGCGGGGGTGGTCATGTCCGCCAAAGGTAGGAAAATGCCCCGCCCCGGAGGACGGATCGGCGCGAGCCCCGCCCGAAGAGGCGGCGATCAGTCCAGGTTGGCGTGTCGGAACTTGTGCCGGTAGCTGCGGGCGGTCGTGCCGACGTGGCGCTGGAAGTTGCGGCGCAGCGTCTCCGGGGAGCCGAAGCCGACCGCGACGGCGATCTCGGCGATGGGCCGGTCGGTGGTCTCCAGCAGCATCCGGGCCCGGTCGACCCGCTCCCGGTTGACCCACTCGAAGATGGTGTCGCCGGTGGCGATGCGGAACTTGCGGACCAGGCTGCGCTCGCTGATGTAGAGCTCCTCGGCGACCCGGGGCAGCGACAGCGGCTCGTGCAGGTGCTCGCGCAGCCAGCCCATCACCACGGCCATCGGCTCTTCGCCGTCGCGCCGCGCCCTGATGCCGGCGCGGGGCGCGGCGATGACCGCCCGGCCGACGGCCTCGGCGCGGGCCCGGCCGACGTCGAGGGACAGCAGGTGCAGGGCCAGGTCCATGCCGGAGAGCATGCCGGCGCCGGTGTGCACCCGGTCGTCGTCGACGTGCGGGGATTCGGTGTCCAGCCGCGTGGACGGGAAGTGCTCGCGGAACTCGCGGGCATGCTGCCAGTGGGTCGTCGCCCGCCGGCCGTCGAGCACGCCGGCGTGGCCGAGCAGGAAGGCCCCGGTGCCGAAGGCGACCATACGCGCCCCGGCGGCGTAGGCCGCGCGCAGCGCGTCGATGACGGCGACACCGCGTTGTGCCAACGGATTCTCCACGCCCGGCACGATCACCGTGTCGGCGGTGATCAGCGTCTCCAGGGGCGCGAGCTCGTCGCGCTCGCCGCACGGCACGACCTCGTACAGGGCGGCGACATCGGCCTCGGGCGCGGTCCGCGGGCCGAAGACCTGCCGCACGGTCGCCACGTCCTGGCCGATCGCGTCGCCGGGCACGAGCACCGCGATCACGTGTCTGAACCGGCCTCGGGACAGCGTCGGCCGGGCCGTCGGCGGGATGTCGTCAAGCATGCCGCGAACGTAGCCAGCGTGGCGGGGAACGAGCATCCGTCATCTGACGACAAGTGGGTGCGTCATCCCACGGACTGGCGGGATCCGTGGGATGGGACGCCCCGCCGGCCGTCAGGCCGCCCGCTGCGGCAGCGGGCTGAGCACCACGATCAGGAAGGTGGCGATGGGGCCGAGCAGCAGCGAGAGCAGGAACCAGTTCAGGCCGCTGCGGCCCTTGCCCTGCGCGAGCCCGGCGTTGATCAGGGTCAGCGTGCCCCAACCCGCGTAGTACTCGGTGTTCATGCTCAGAACCTCCTGGCGCTCCGGTGATCAGCCGGCAGCGTAGCGGGTCCGGAGTGGACGGTCAGTCCAGCAGGCCGTGCAGCTCGCGGCCGAAGTTCTGCTCAAGGTCGCCGCGCTGTTGCAGGCCCTTCTCGAACAGCTTGGCCACCCGCTGCTTGGTCTCCGGCCAGGTCAGCGCCGCCCCGAACACGGTGGCGGTCTGCACCAGGTGGCCGGGGTCGGGCAGGGTGACCCGGTCGAGCAGGTGCTTGGCCGCGGCCATCGGCCGGCGGTCGAAGGTGGCCACGCGGCGGGCGAAGTCGTCCACGAACGCGTCCAGTTCGGCGTCCGGCACGGCCCGGTTGACGTAGCCGACGCGCTCGGCGGTGCGGGCGTCGTAGTCGTCGGAGCCGAGGATGATCTCCAGCGCGGTGGCCCGGCCGACCAGGTGGGCCAGCCGTTCGATGGCCCCGCCGCCGGGGATCACGCCCGCGCCGACCTCGGGCTGGCCCAGCACCGCCCGCTCCTCGCTGGCGTAGCGCAGGTCGCAGGCCAGCACGAACTCGCTGCCCACGCCCCGGACCCGGCCGCGGATCTTGGCGATGGTCAGCACCGGCGCGGCCGACAGCCGGGTTAGCAGGTCGGTGATGGCCGGCAGGTTGGTCGGGCCGTAGGCGCGGACGGCGTCGGTGGATCCGCCGCTCATGTCGAAGTGGGCCAGGAAGTAGTCCTCGTCGGCGCTGTCGAACACCACCACCCGCACCTGCTCGGATGCCTCGATGCGGTCGACGACGGCGGCCAGGCCGCGGATGATCGCGCCGTCGAACACGTTGAGCGGCGGGTTGTCCAGGGTGACCTGCCAGTAGGCGGGCGTCACCTCGTGCACGCGGACGGGCTGCTGCTCGGTCATGGCCGTGCTCCTGTCTGTCGGTCCGGCCACGACCGTAGCAGCTGGATTGCAAAACTGTACTCAGCCGCCTCGGTGGTCGCTGTCACAGGGCAGCTGAGTTGCGATGCTGTAGTCAGGGCGTATCGTCGGCGGGATGACAGAGCAGGTGCCCGACGACCTGCCGGCCTGCTCGATCGAGCGGAGCCTCCAGGTGCTCGGCGAGCGGTGGACCTTGTTGGTGCTGCGCGAGATCTTCGCGGGACGGCGCCGGTTCGCCGAGATCCGGGCGGCGCTGGACATCGCCCCCAACCTGCTCAGCGCCCGGCTCAAGACGCTGGTCGCCGCCGGCGTGCTGGAGGCCCGGCCGTACCAGGAGCCCGGCAGCCGGCAGCGGCACAGCTACCACCTCACGCCGGCCGGCCGCGATCTCCGCCTGGTGCTCGGCGCGTTGCAGCAGTGGGGCGACGAGCACCGTCCCCGCACGGTCGGCCCGTCCGCGCTGCGGCAGAACAAGGCCGGCGATTCCGTGCACGTCGCCTTCGTCGACGACGACGGCGTCGAGGTCCCCGCTCGCGACGTCCGGTTCGTGCTGAACCAGCCCTGATCACCTGGGCAGCGCGCCGGGGCGGATGAGATCCCGGTTTTCCCGGTACCAGGCCACGGTCTGGTCGATTCCGTCCACATAGGACGTCGCCGCCTGGTCGGGATGGGCCGTCAGGTCCTTGCTGCGGCTGACCGCCCGGTCTAGTCGACCAGCTCTCGTTCCGACAGCCGCACCTCCTCGATGTCCAGGCGGGACTGGATCTGGCGCAGCACGGTGTCGTCGATCTGGTTCTCGTCGCGGAGGCGGACCACGGTGGCGCGCTTGCGGGCCAGCAGGGCCAGGCGCAGGGCGGTGTAGTGCTGGTCGTGGCGCAGGGCGGGCTCGTCGTCGGCGTCCTCGCCGTTGGAGTGCAGGGTGTGCAGGTGTTTGCGGTACTCGCGGTCGAGACGGTCGACGACGTCCGGGTCGGTGCCGAGCTCGGCGGCCACCATGGGCATCGCGGCCAGGGCCTCCTCGGTGGCGGTCCGCTGGGCCAGTTGCCGTTCCTCGACCATGGCGGTGTCCTCGGGCAGGTGGGCCCAGCGGACCACGCTCGGCAGCGCGATGCCCTGCGTCACCAGGGTGACGATGATGACGCCGGCGGTGACGAACACGATCAGGTCCCGGTCGGGGAAGGCGGCCCCGCCGGCGATCGTCTCGGGCACGGCCAGGGCGGCGGCCAGGGACACCGCGCCGCGGAAACCGGCCAGGCCGCTGACGATGCGGCTGCGATGGCTGACCCGCCGCAGCCGCTGCGATGGCCGGCGGTCCACGGCGCGGATCACGTACACGGAGACGAACAGGAACACGATCCGCACCACGACCAGCACCACGCACACCAGGGCGACGGCGATCAGCCCGCGCACCAGGCTGGCGCTGGCCAGGCCGCGCACGGCGGCGTGCGACTCCAGCCCGACCAGCACGAACAGCGCGCCGTTGAGGATGAAGGTGGCCAGGCCCCAGAACGCCTGCGACACCTGGCGGGTGGCCGCGCTGAGGATGCGCGGCGCGACCTGGCTCATGATCAGCCCGACGGTGACCACGGCCAGCACGCCGGAGGCCTGGATCGCCTCGGCCAGCAGGAAGGCCACGAACGGCGTGAGGATCATCGCCACGTTGGCCAGCAGCGGATCGTCCAGCCGCCGGCGGATCGGGATCGTCACCGCCGCGGTCACCACCCCGGCGGCGATGCCGCCGGCGTAGGCCAGCAGGAACAGGCCGCCGACCCGCACGGCCCCGAGCTGCTCCTGGCCGACGGTGACACCCACGGCCAGGGCGAAGATCACCAGCGCGGTGCCGTCGTTGACCAGGCTCTCGGCCCGCAGCGTGGTGATGAACCGGCGCGGCAGCATCCGGGCCAGCACGCCGACGGCGGTCGCGTCGGTCGGGGCGACCGCCGCGCCCAGCACCCACGCCGGCCCCCACGGCATGCCCAGCCAGTGCACGGTCACGGCCACCGCGCCGGCGGTCGCGACCACGAGCAGCGTGCTCACCAGCACGATTCCCCGCAGGTTGCGGCGAATCTCGCGCAGCGACGTGGTCAGGCTCTCCCAGTACAGCAGCGCCGGCAGGAACAGCAGCAGGACCACTTCGGACGGCAGGTGCACGTCCAGCACCGCGGGCACGAACCCCAGCAGCACGCCGCAGGCCAGCAACGCCACCGGCGGCGCGACACGGAAGCGCTGCGCGATGAGGCCGGAGACCAGCACGGCCACCCCGAGCGCCACGACGAGTTCCAGACCGAGCACGTCGACCTCCTTAAGACAGCGGTAATCATGCCGTCTGCCGACGTTTTTGCCAGCACCTCAGCGAGTGCTGGCCCGCTGGGTCAGCCGCGGCGCGAGCAGCCGGGTCTCCGGCAGCCCCGGCCGCACGGTCATCCGCACCGCCAGCTCGGCCAGTTCCGCCACCGGCACCGCGATCGAGGTCAGCGGGACCGGGCCGCCGGTGGCCAGGGCGTCCCGGCAGACCGCGACCACCGCCAGGTCCTCGGGGATCCGACGGCCCCGGTGCCGCAACTCGGCCAACACCATGGGCAGCGCGGCTTCGTTGTGCACGACGACTGCCGTGGGCTCGGCGGCCAGCGCCTCGTCGAGGCAGGCGTGCACCGCGTCGTAGGCGGGCCCGCAGTCGTGGGTCGTGGTCCGGACGTCCCGAATCCGGCCGGTGGCGGTGAAGCCGAGCCGGAATCGCTCGGCTACCGCGAGATCCGGCCGCTGGGGGCCGATCAGCGCGACGGCACGATGCCCGAGGCCGGCGAGATGCTCGACGCAGCAGGCCCCGGCGGTGGTGAAGTCCAGGTCCACCGCGGCCAGGCCGGTCGGCTCGGCCGGCTCGCCGATCAGCACCACCGGCCGGCCCAGCGACAGCAGCGTCGGGACGCGGGGATCGGCCCGCTCCACGTCCATCACGATCACGCCGTCGGCCAGCGCGGTGGACGCGACCCGCCGCAGCGCCGCCGGACCCTCGTCCTTGGTCAGCAGCAACAGGTCCTGGTCATGCCCACGGGCGGCGGCGGCCACCGCGGCCACGAACTCCATCACGCCCGGGCCGTTCAGCTCCTCGCGCAGCGGCGCCATCAGCGACAGCACGTTGGTGCGGCTGGTGGCCAGCGACCGGGCCCCGGCGTTGGGGTGGTAGCCGAGCTGCCGGATGCTCTGCTCCACCACCCGTCGGGTCCGCGGCGATATCGAGCGTTTCCCGCTCAGCACGTAGGAAACCGTGCTCGGCGCGACGCCCGCGGCCCGCGCGACATCCACGATGGTCACCACGGTTGTATTCGTCCCCTCGCGCGGTCGGTAACGCGTAAACGACGTTAGAGCACGCCATACCGTTCCGGCAAGAATGCGATTCTCTTTCCGAAACATTCGAAAACAATGCTCACTATTGCCGTTCGAAAGTATCGAAAGCGCAGGTAGGGGACTTCTGTATCGATTCAAGAACTCGACTGTCGAATGGTCATACGTCTGCCCGGGAAATGGGCCGGCCGGGTCGTCGCCCGGCCGGCCCCTCCGGTCACGGTGAGCTGGGCAGATAGGTCGGCGCGCGACGGGCGCCGCTGATCCGCTCGAACGCCGCGGCCAACGCTATGAGCCGCGCGTCGGAGTTGCGGCCGGCCATGAAGGACACCCCGATCGGCAGCGGGCCGGCGAAACCGGCCGGCACCGTGACGTCCGGATAGCCGGCCACCGCGGCCGGCGTGGACGAGCCGAGGTCGGACGTGTCGCCGGTGGCGTAGTCGGTGACCCAGGCCGGGCCGTTGGTCGGCGCGATGATCGCGTCGAGGTGGTCGGCGGCGATCAGGTCGTCGATCGAGTGCCGGGCCAGATCGGTCGCGGTGGCCCGCTGCTGGAGATAGGCAGGGTCGGTGATCGGCGGCGCGGCCTGCGCCGCCTCGAAGATCTCCTGCCCGAACTCGGACAGCTCCACCGGGTCCTTCTCGTTGAAGGCGACCAGGTCGTCGAGCGTCCGCGGCACGCCGGGCCGAGTGGCGAGGTAGGCGTTGAGGTCGTGCTTGAACTCGGTGACCAGCGCCGGCAACTCGTTCTCGCCGATCGTGTCCTGGTTGGCCGGTGTCACGTCGACCAGCACCGCGCCCGCCTTCTTCAGCGTGGCCACCGTCTCCTGCATGACCTTGTCCACGCCGGCGTCCGTGCCGGCCATCGCCCACACGCCGATCCGCTTGCCCCGCAACGAGGTGCTGGGCGGCGTGTAGTCCTTTCCGGACAGCACCGACAGCGTGATCGCCGCGTCCACCACGTGCCGGGCGAACGGGCCGGCCGTGTCCTGCAAGTGCGAGATCGGCACGATGCCGTCGCCGCTGACCACGCCCAGGGTCGGCTTCACCCCGACGATCCCGTTGACGCCGCCGGGGCAGACGATCGAGCCGTCGGTCTCGGTGCCGATCGACACCTGGGCCAGCGACGCCGCCACCGCGGCCGCCGAACCCGAGGACGACCCGCACGGATTGCGGTCCAGCACATAGGGGTTGTTGGTCTGGCCGCCCACGCCCGACCAGCCCGATGTGGACTTGGTCGACCGGAAGTTGGCCCACTCCGACAGGTTCGTCTTGCCCAGGATCACCGCGCCCGCGGCCCGCAGCCGGCCCACCAGCTCCGCGTCCCGCGTGGGCTTGGCCGCCAGCAACGCCCGCGAGCCCGCGGTCGTCGGCAGGTCGGCCGTGTCGATGTTGTCCTTGAGCAGCACCGGAATCCCGTCCAGCGGCCCCAGCCCGTGACCGGCGCGGCGGCGCTGGTCGCTGGCCTTGGCCTGGCTCAGCGCGGTCGGGTCCAGGAAGAGGATCGAGCGCACCTTCGGGTCCAGCTCCCGGATGCGCCTGAGGTAGGTCTCGGTCAGGCCGACCGCCGTCAGGTGGCCTTTTGCCATCTGGGCCTGGAGTTCCGGGATTGTCGCCGCGTCAATGCTCACCGCGTCCACTGTAGGGGCGGCGCTCGCGACGACGGGCGATCCGGCCACCGAAGCGGCCAGCGCCAGGATCAACGTGGCAAGGCTCAGTCTGCGCACGCCCCCACCGCACTCGCCTCGGCCGCCGCGGTCAACCCCTCGAAGGTCGGGCTTCGCGCAGCTGCCGGAAGTACTGCCCGGTTGACGGCAGCCACATCAGCACGGCCGCCGCCACGAGGGGGACGACGACCAGGAGCAGCCCGAGCAGGACCGGCCCGGCACCGGCGTCCTCGCCGAGCGCGACGACGCCGGAGAACGCGGGGACCAGCAGGAGCACGGCGGTGGCGGTGAGCACGTAGCGCGCGCCCCGCCGCCCGGACCGCAGGAACACGGCCCCCAGACCGATCCACAGGGCCAGGCCCAGCGAGGCGGGCAGGCTTGTGGTGCGGGACGCGAAACCGATGAGCAGGAACAGGGCCGCCATCCAGGTCCACAGCCCCACCGACCAGCGAAGGCCGGCCGGCCGCCGGGGCTCGAAACCCTCGTGCTCGTTCATGCGAGCACGGTAGCGGCGGTGGCCCGGGACCCATCCCGAAACGGAAACCGGGCCGGCCGCGCGAGGCGACCGGCCCGGAATCGGGGACTGACGATCAGACGTCGAAGCGGTCCAGGTCCATGACCTTGGTCCACGCCTTCACGAAGTCGGCGACGAACTTGTCCTTGGCGTCGTCGCTGGCGTAGACCTCGGCCACCGCGCGCAGCTCGGAGTTGGAGCCGAACAGCAGGTCGACCCGGCTGCCGGTCCACTTGACGGCGCCGGAGGCGTCGACACCCTCGTAGGTCTCCTCGTCCGCGCCCTTGCGCCACTGCACGCCCATGTCGAGCAGGTTCACGAAGAAGTCGTTGGTCAGCGTGCCGACGTTCGACGTGAACACACCCTGCTGGGACTGCTGGTAGTTCGCGCCCAGCACCCGCAGGCCGCCGACGAGCACGGTCATCTCGGGGGCGGTCAGGGTGAGCAGGTTGGCCCGGTCGACCAGCAGGTACTCGGACGGCAGGCGGTTGCCCTTGCCGCGATAGTTGCGGAAGCCGTCGGCGGTCGGCTCCAGCGGCGCGAAGGACTCGACGTCGGTCTGCTCGGCCGTCGCGTCGGTGCGGCCCGGCGTGAACGGCACGGTGATGTCGTGGCCGGCGGCCTTGGCCGCCTGCTCGACGGCGGCCACGCCGCCCAGCACGATCAGGTCGGCCAGCGAGACCTTCTTGCCACCGGCCTGGAACGCCGACCGCACGCCCTCCAGCGTCCGCAGCACCTGGGCCAGGTTGTCGGGCTCGTTGACGTCCCAGCCGCGCTGCGGCTCGAGGCGGATGCGGGCGCCGTTGGCGCCGCCGCGCTTGTCGCTGCCGCGGAAGGTCGAGGCCGACGCCCACGCGGTGGTCACCAACTGCGAGACCGACAGGCCGGAGTCGAGGATCTGCGCCTTGAGGGCGGCGATGTCGGCCTCGTCGACCAGCTCGTGGTCCACGGCCGGCACGCGGTCCTGCCAGAGCAACTCCTCCTGCGGCACCAGCGGGCCGAGGTAGCGCTGGATCGGGCCCATGTCGCGGTGGGTCAGCTTGAACCAGGCCCGCGCGAACGCGTCGGCGAACTCGGCCGGGTTCTGGTGGAAGCGGCGGGCGATCGGCTCGTAGATCGGGTCGAAGCGCAGCGCCAGGTCGGAGGTGAGCATCATCGGCGTGCGGTTGAGCTCGCCGGTCTCCGGGTCCGGGATGGTGTTCGCGCCCGCGCCGTCCTTCGGCTTCCACTGGTGGGCGCCGGCCGGGGACTTGGTCAGCTCCCACTCGTAGCCGAAGAGGTTGTCGAAGAAGCCGTTGCTCCACTGCACCGGGGTGGAGGTCCAGGTGACCTCCAGGCCGCTGCCGATGGCGTCGCGGCCCTTGCCGGTGCCGAAGCTGTTCTGCCAGCCCAGGCCCTGCAACTCCAGCGGCGCGGCCTCCGGCTCGGGGCCGACGTTGGCGTCGGCGTCGCCGGCGCCGTGGGTCTTGCCGAAGGTGTGGCCGCCGGCGATCAGCGCGACGGTCTCCTCGTCGTTCATGGCCATCCGGCCGAAGGTGTCGCGGATGTCGCGGGCCGAGGCCAGCGGGTCCGGGTTGCCGTTGGGGCCCTCGGGGTTGACGTAGATCAGGCCCATCTGCACGGCCGCGAGCGGGTTCTCCAGGTCGCGGTCGCCGCTGTAGCGCTCATCGCCCAGCCAGGTGGTCTCCGGGCCCCAGTACACGTCCTCGTCCGGCTCCCACACGTCGGCGCGGCCGCCGGCGAAGCCGAAGGTCGTGAAGCCCATGGTCTCCAGGGCCCGGTTGCCCGCGAAGATCATCAGGTCGGCCCAGGAGACCGACTTGCCGTACTTCTGCTTGACCGGCCACAGCAGGCGGCGGGCCTTGTCCAGGTTGACGTTGTCCGGCCAGCTGTTCAGCGGCGCGAACCGCTGCATGCCGGCGCCGGCGCCGCCGCGGCCGTCCTGGATCCGGTAGGTGCCGGCGCTGTGCCAGGCCATCCGGACCATCAGGCCGCCGTAGTGGCCGAAGTCCGCCGGCCACCAGTCCTGCGAGGTGGTCAGCACCGCGTCGACGTCGCGGGCCAGCTCGTCCAGGTCGACCGTGGCGAACGCGGCCGCGTAGTCGAACTCGCCGCCGAAGGGGTCGGCCGCGGCCTGGTGCTTGCGCAGGATCTTCAGGTTGAGCTGGTTGGGCCACCAGTCGCTGTTGACGCCGCCCTCGGTGGGGTGCTTGAAGCGCCCGGTGACCGGGCACCCGCCAGCGTTGAGGTCGTTGACCTCGCCAAGAACGGCGTCGGGCTTGTCAGACACGGGAATCCTTCCTGGGTTCTTACGAGGGAGCGGCGGTCAGGAGCGCAGTGCCGGCGAGCAGTCGGAGCACTGTCCCCAGTAGATGACTTCCGCCTCGTCGATCGTGAAGCCGTGATCGTGCGAGGCCGTCAGGCAGGGCGCCGAGCCGACCGCGCAGTCCGCGTCGGCGATGACGCCGCATGCCCGGCACACGACGTGGTGGTGGTTGTCCCCGACCCGGGACTCGTAGCGGGCCACGTGTCCGGCCGGCTGGATGCGCCGGACCAGGCCCGCGGTCGTGAGGACCTTCAGGACGTCGTACACGGCCTGGTGCGAGACCTCGCCCAGGTCCGCCCGCACCGTGCCGAGGATCGAGTCCGTGTCGGCGTGGGGGTGGGCGTGCACCGCGGCCAGCACCGCCACCCGGGGCCGCGTCACCCGCAGCGCGGCCCCGCGCAGCAACCGCTCGAAGTCCGTGGTGGTGGGCACGGTCGGAGTCTGGCCCATTTTCTGGAATCAATCAAGTTTTGGATGCTTTCGCGCAGGCCGGTGGGCGTGTCGCCGTGACGTCAAGATCGATCTGTCCGGGGATGGTGCCAGACCGCGGGGCGGTGGCGGTCGGCGGGGCGCGCCGATCGGGCCGATGTCGACGGCGGATGGCGCGGGGCGCACGCCGCCGGGAGTCGACCGGTTCTCGGGTCCGAAGGCCTCTGGCGCGTCCCCGTCCCTATTAATCCGTCGCCGGGAAATGCGATCTTGTCGCGTGCCGGCCGTGCCGGAAATGGTCTCGGCGATCGCTGTAATCGGGTCGGCCGGGTGGGTGTACGGATTCTTCTTGTCGTGGCTGAAATCGTTCGATCCGCCGGTCGGGCCGGCGTCCCGTCATCCGATGAGCCGCCCTCGCGTTTTTACTCCGTTCAGTGGCCCTCTCGGCAACCGTCAATACTCTAGTGTCGAGCCCGCCAGTGCGACCCGATTGTCGCGCAATTCGGAGGGAATTATGCGTGCAGCGTTGGCCATAACCGGCCTCGTCCTGTCGTTGTTCACACCCATGACCGATACGCAGACATCGTCGCCGCCGCAGGGAAAGATCACGCTCGACATCAAGACCATCAACGGCTCGGGCTGCCCGGCCGGCACCGCCGACGCCTCGGCCGACGTGTCCGACGACAACACCTCGTTCACCGTGACCTACAAGAACTTCGCCGCGAAGACCGGGGCCAGCACCACGGCCATCGACCAGCGCAAGAACTGCCAGATCAACGTCCTGGTGCACGTGCCGGCCGGCTGGACCTACGCGGTGGCCGAGGCCGACTACAGCGGCTTCGCGCACCTGGCCGCCGGCGCGACCGCGCTGGAGCAGGCCAACTACTACTTCACCGGCACCTCGCCCACGGCCCGGGTGCCGCACACGCTGAGCGGGCCGTTCGACGGCGAGTGGCAGACCAGGGACGCGGCCGACGTCCTGGTGTACGCGCCCTGCGGCCTCGACCGGAACCTCAACATCAACGCGGAGCTGCGGGCGAGCGCCGGATCCTCGGACGGCAGCACCACCAGCTTCATCGAGATGGACAGCTCGCACGCCAGCGTGACGACGGTGTACCAGTTCGCCTGGAAGCAGTGCTGACCTGACCGGGCAGAGGTGACCCGGCGGGGGTGCGCGCCCCCGCCGGCGCCGAAATAATCCGCCGGTGACCGAGAACAACGAGCGGCATGCCGGCTGGCTGGAGCTGTTCTACGACCTGCTGTTCGTGGTGCTGGTGGCCCAGCTGGCGCACTCGATGGTGGAGGAGCCGGGCTGGCCGGCGGGCCTGCGGCTGCTGGTGCTGTTTCTGCCGGCGTGGTGGGTGTGGGTCGGCTCCACCCTCTACACCAACCTGACCGGCGAGTACGGCGCGCAACGCCGGCTGGACACGCTCGGCCAGATGGCGATCGTGATGGTGATGGCCGCCTCGGCCACGCAGGCGGCCGAGGGACATCCGGCGCTGTTCGCCGGCGCGTACGCCGCCTCGCGGCTGGCGGTGCTGGTGTTCCGGGCCGTGGCCGGGCGGAAGTGGCCGGCCGGCGGGGCGAACTGGCCGCTGCTGGTGTCGGCGGCGCTGTGGATCGGCTCGATCTTCCTGGCGCCCCCGCTGGCCTACGGGCCGTGGCTGGTCGGCCTGGCCGTCGAGGTGTACGGCGTGGTGCGCCGCCGGTCCGGCGGCTCGTTCGTGCGGCAGCGGCTGGCCTCGGGCGGGATCTCGCTGAGCCACCTGGTTGAGCGCTTCGGCGCGTTCATGATCATCGTGTTCGGCGAGGCCATCGCCCAGATCGTCGGCGCCATCGCCGGCGAGCACGGCACGCCGCTGGCGGTGATCACCGGCCTTGCCGCGTTCTCGGTGGTGGCCATGCTGTGGTGGCTGTACTTCGACTACGGCTCGGCGGTGGCCGAGCGGACCATGGGCGGCCGCCCCGAGGAGTCCTACCGGCTGACGGTGCTGATCTTCGTGGTCGGCCACTTCGTCCCGGTGGTGACCCTGGTGGCGTTCGCCGCCGGCCTCGGCGGCCTGGTCACCGCCGGCGCGCAGGGGGCCGACGGCGGCGAGCTGCTCCGGCTGTGCGCCGCCGCGCTGGCCGGCTACCTGGTGAACAACGCGATCATCGGCCTGACGGGGATCAGTCACCCGATCCGCCAGGTCCTCGGCTGGCTGCTGCCCAACCTGGCCGTGTTGGCGGCGTTGGCCGTCTTCGCCGATGTGCTGCCGCCGGCCGCCGCGCTGCTCCTGATCACCCTCGTGCTCGGCGCCGAGACCCTGCCGCGGGCCAAGCGCCGGGAGAAGGCGTCAGCCGGCCAGTAGCGGCAGATACCCCAGCCGCTGCCCGGAAGCGTTGGGGTGGAAGGAACCCGAGACGTCGAGCAGGGTCACGCCGTTGATCCACGCGTCGACGGAGCAGTACCCGTGCCCGGCGAACGCCGGCCGGGCGTCGACGAACCGCGCCCCGGCCCTGGCCGCCTGGTCCCGCGTCACGGCCGCGAGCTGGTCGGAGCCCTCGTTCAGCGCCTGCCGTTTGGCCGTGCTCAGCGAGCACGGGCCGTCGGCCTCGACGACGTGCGGATAGCCCAGCACGACCAGCTGCGCGTTGGGGGCCTTGGCTTTCACGGCCGCGAAGACCGTGGCCAGGTTCCCGCCCAGCGGCCCGTTGACCACGTCCTCGGCCTGCCGCACCCGGTCGACACAGGCCGCGTCGCCGCCGAGCACGCACGCGGTCATCACGTCGGAGAAGCCGGCGTCGGTGCCGCCGACCGTGATGCTGACCAGCGAGGTGCCGGGGTTCAGGTCGCCGAGCTGGTCGGCGACGACATCGGCGGTGCTGGCCCCGCTGCACGCCCGCACGTGCGCGTTGGCCAGCCCCGTCTTCGCCGCGTACAGGAAGGGATAGGCCTCCCGGCTCTGTCCACACTGGCCGGTGGAGCCGGCCGTGCCCACGCCGGCGGCGTAGGAGTCGCCCAGCGCCACGTACTCGGGCGCGAACGACTCCTGCCCGCCGACCAGGAGCAGGGAACTGAGCAGCACTGCCGTGAGTCCGGGCATGGAATGTGAGTACCACACACCATGTCAACCGATCCGGTGAATCTGCCCGTCCAGATCGCGCAGCGCGTGCGGGAAGGACTCGGAGAAGGTGGGGAAGGGCCGGATGACGTCCAGCATCACCTCGTCGGCCATGACGGCTCCCTACTTCTGCTCGTCCACCATGTGCTGGGCGTACCAGCTCGGCCAGTCGGCGTCCTCCTGGCCCAGCTGCTTCTCGTGCTCGCCGTGGGCGGCGGCCGCGCGGCGCAGCGCCTCCGCCAGCTCGGCGGCGTTGTCGTAGCTCGTGCTCACGGCCGGCCACTGCCGTCCGGGCAGCCGGGTGGTGATCTCCTGGAGCACCCACTCGTTGCCGTCGGGGTCGCTGAACGCCGCGAACGAGGAGTAGCTGCGGCGCTCCGGGTCCGGGCCGGCGACCTCCTTCTCGCCGTTGGCGTGGTGGAACACGCCGTCGGCGTCGTGGAAGATCTCGCCGATCGCGACGCCCCGCTCCGCCAGCTCGGCGTGGGCCTTCTCGATGTCGGGGACGATCAGGTGCAGGCCCCGCGCGGAGCCGGGCTCGGCCCCGCTGACCTTGTTGCCGAAGATCACCGAGGCGGCCGACCCGGGCGGGGTCAGCTGGATCACGCGGAAGCCGTCGGCGCCGGGGAAGTCGGCGTCCTCGCGCCAGCCCAGCCGCCGGTAGAAGTCCTTGGCCCGGTCGACGTCGGAAACGGGCAGGACCACGACCTCGAGCTTCATGTCCATCGTCGTCACTCCTTGTCTCGGGTCATCCGCTGATGACCGCTGGCACAAGGGTGCGTCCCGGGGACAGCCGCTCGAACCCGTGGAACACACTGGTCCCCGGGGCCCAGGGTGCCTAGTCGACGGCGCGCCGGAGCAGGTCGCGCAGCACCACCCGCTCGGCGGGGGTGAGGTTGGCCAGCGGCTCGCTCGCGAACGGCATGCGGGCCCGCAGGTCGGCGATGACGGTCAGGCCGGCGTCGGTGGCGGCGACCAGCTTCCCCCGCCGGTCGGCCGGGTTGGGGCGGCGCTCCAACAGGCCGTGCTCGACGAGGCGGTCCACGACGGGGGTCACGTTGGACGGCTCGGCGTGCAGCATGTCGGCGATCCGGCGCATGGGCACCGGCGTGCGGGCGGCGAGCAGGGCCTTGGCCTGCATGGCGGTCAGGCCGTGCGGGGCGGCGGCGGCCTGGGCCTCGGCCGCGTAGCGACGGTTGATGGCGCCGAACAGGGTCACCACTTCGGCGGCGATGTCCTGGGTCACATCGTCATCGGCCATGGTTATGGAGTATAAAGGTTATGAACCATAACTACTGAGGTGGGGAAGACATGACCGACACCGTTCTCGTCACCGGCTCGTCCACCGGCATCGGCCTGGCCACCGCGGTCGCGGCCGCCAAGGCCGGCTGGCGTGTGGTGGCCACCATGCGGGACACCGCCAAGTCGTCGGCGCTGCTCAAGGCGGCCGCCGACGCCGGCGTCGCCGATCTGGTCGACGTCCGCCGGCTCGACGTCACCGACGCCGAGGCGGCCGCCGCCTGCGTCGCCGACGTGGTGCGCGACCACGGCCGGCTCGACGCCGTGATCAACAACGCCGGCGCCGGCAGCGTCGGCACCCTGGAGTACAAGCCGGTGGACGAGATCCGCCAGGCCATGGAGGTCAACTTCTTCGGCGTGCTCAACGTGTCCAAGCCGGCCCTGCCGCACCTGCGGGAGTCGGCCGGCCGCCTGATCACCGTCACCAGCGTCGGCGGCGTCGTCGGCCAGCCGTTCAACGAGGCCTACTGCGCCGCCAAGTTCGCGGTCGAGGGCTACCTGGAGTCCCTCGCCCCGCTCGCCGCCGCCCACGGCGTCCGCGTCACCGTCGTCGAGCCCGGGGCCGTGGCCAGCGAGTTCGTCGCCAACATCGGCTTCGACCCGGCCGACATCGACGCCGTCGGCCCGTACGTCCCGCAGCTGCGGGGCTACCTCGCCCGCGTCACCGGGGAGTTCCAGAACGCTCAGACCTCCGAAGGCGCCGCCGCCGCCATCATCGAGGTCCTCACCGCCGAGCAGCCGGCCTTCCGCGTCCAGACCTCGGAGGCCGCCCGGAGCTTCGTCAGCGCCAAGCTGACCGACCTCGACGGCTCCGCCGTCCAGTCGCTGACCTCGGGCTGGGTCGCCTAGCCGGTGCGGCGTTCCCGCGACCGCGGCTGGTGGTGGCGCACCGCCAGCCGCACGATCTCCACCACGTGGGGGTCGTCGACGAGGTAGATCTGGCGCTTGCCGTCACGGCGGGAGCGGACCAGGCCCGCCAGCTTGAGCTTGGCCAGGTGGTGGCTGACGGTGGCCACCGACTGGCCGAGCTCGGCGGCCAGCGTGCCGACGTCGCGCTCGTCCTCGGCCAGCAGCCACATGATGTGCAGGCGGGCGGTCGCCGACAGCAGGCCGAAGGTCGCGGCGGTGCGTTGCAGCAGATCGGCGGCCAGAGGTTCGTCGGGCAAGCCAGGGTCCTTCCGGAACGGGACCCCTAGTGTGACGAAGGCCGTAACACTTGCGCAAGTGTTTGAATGTCGGGTCTACTGGGCACGGCGATCGACTCGAGGAGGTGCATCCGGATGACCGGCGACGGAAGTAGTCCCGCCGACGCGGCGGCCCGGGTGCTGGCGAGCTAGCGCCGGGCGGGTCCGCGTCACGACGGCCGATGCCCGCCCCAGTGACAGGACCAGGTCCGATGGTTCCCACCTTTCCCCTGCCCGACCGCCTGCGCGAGCTCGCGCAGGCCCCGGTGCTGCCGCTGTTCCGCACGCTGGACAGCACCCCCAAGGGGCTCACCGAAGCCGAGGCCACCGCGCGGATCGAGCGGTTCGGCCCCAACGAACTGCCGCCCCCGGCCACGGCGAACCGCCTGCGGGACGCGGTCACCAGCCCGTTCGTGGCGCTGCTTTCCGTGCTGTGCTTGACGTTTCTCATCGTCGGCGACCTCCGTGCCGCGCTCACGGTGGCGATCATGGTGGTGCTGAGCGTGCTCCTGCGGCACTGGCAGAGCGCCCGGTCCGACCGGGCGGTGCGGGCGCTGCGCGGGCAGGTCACGACCACCGCCACGGTGCGCCGCCGCGCGGCCGACGGACACGAGGCCTTCGACCGGGAAGTCCCGGTCGAGGACCTGGTGCCCGGCGACATCGTGGTGCTCGCGGCCGGCGACCTCGTGCCGGCCGACGTCCGGCTGCTCAACGCCGTGGACCTGCTGGTGGACCAGTCGGCGCTGACCGGCGAGACGCTACCGGTGACGCCGACGACGCTGTGCTTCACCGGAACCGCGGTGGTCGGCGGCGGCGCGACGGCGGTGGTCGTGGCCACCGGGGCCGAGACCTGTTTCGGCGCGGCCGGGCAGGGTGAGCGGCCCGAGTCCAGCTTCGACGTCGGCGTGCGCGCGGTGGGCTGGACGCTGGTCCGGTTCATGCTGGTGATGGTGCCGATCGTGTTGGCGGTCAACGGAACCATCACCGGCGACTGGGCCAGGGCGGCGATGTTCGCGCTGGCCGTCGCGGTCGGGCTGACGCCGGAGATGCTGCCGGTGATCGTCACCACCAACCTGGCCCGGGGCGCGGTCCGGCTGGCCCGCCACCAGGTGATCGTCAAGCGGCTCAACGCCGTGCAGGACCTCGGCGGCATGGACGTGCTGTGCGTGGACAAGACCGGCACCCTCACCGAGGACCGGGTCGCCTACGCGCACAGCGTCGACCCGCTGGGCCGGCCCGACGGCGAGGCGGCCGAATACGCCTATCTCGCCGTGCACTTCCAGGTCACGCCGCTGAACAGCCTGGACGAGGCGATCGCCGAGCAGTTGGCCGAGGAGTCCGAGGACCTGCTCTACGACACCATGTTCGACAAGGTCGAGGAGCTCGCCTTCGACCACGACCGCCGGCGCTGCACCGTGATCGTCCGCCAGCACGGCGGCGAGCACCTGCTGATCACCAAGGGCGACCCGGCCCGGGTGCTGCCGCTGTGCACGCAGGTCCAGCGGGACGGCGAGGTGATCGAGCTGTCCCCGGCCGCCGCCCGGCACGCCGAGGACGTGGTGCGGGCCTACGCCGAGCACGGCATGCGGGTGCTGGCCGTCGCGGCCAGGCAGGATGCTCGTCGCCCTGGGGAAAACGACCTGGTGTTGGTGGGTTTCGTCGGGTTTGTGGACCCAGTGCGGGCCAGTGCCGCCGATGCCGTACGGCAGCTGACCGACCACGGCGTGGCCGTCAAGATCCTGACCGGCGACAACCAGCACGTCGCCGCGTATGTGGCTGCGCAGGCCGGAATTTCGGTCGGCGAGATCGTGCTGGGGGAGGACGTCGAGGCCGCCACCGACGATGAGCTTCGGTCCTTGGTGCACCACACCGTTTTCGCCCGCCTGACCCCGGCCCACAAGTCCCGCGTCGTCACCGCCCTGCGGGCCGACGGCCATGCGGTCGGCTTCATCGGCGACGGCGTCAACGACGCGGCGGCGCTGCGGATCGCCGACGTCGGCATCTCCGCCGACTCGGCCACCGGCGTGGCCAAGGAGGCCGCCGACCTGCTGCTCACCGACCGGGACCTGACCGTTGTGGCGCAAGGGGTCGTGGCAGGCCGGCGGACCCTCGGCAACACCATGAAGTACGTCCGGATCACGGCCAGCTCCAACTTCGGCAATGTGTTCACGGTCCTGGCCGCCAGCGCCTTCCTGCCGTTCCTGCCCATGCTGCCGATCCAGCTGATCGCCCAGAACCTGCTCTACGACTGCGCCCAGCTGGCCCTGCCCTGGGACCGTGTGGATCGCGAGTACCTGCGCCGGCCGCGCCGGTGGGACGCCCGCGACCTGGCCCGGTTCATGCTGGTGTTCGGCCCGGTCAGCTCGCTGTTCGACCTGGCCATGTTCGGGGCCCTGTGGTGGGCGCTGGATCTGGGCGGCCGACCGGAGCTGTTCCAGACCGGTTGGTTCGTGGAAAGCCTGCTCTCCCAGGTGCTCGTGGTGCTGGTGCTGCGCGGCTGGGGCCGGCCATCGGGGCCGGTGCTCGGCGCGGCCGTGGCCGTCGGCGCGATCGCGCTGGCGCTGCCGCTGACCGGCTGGCTCGGGCTCGGGCTCTTGCCGCCGGGCTATTTCCTCTGGCTGGCGGGGATTCTCGCCGCCTACACGGTCACCGTGCGGCTGGTGCGATCGCTGTACCGGTAGCCGCAGCACCGCTTTCCTGAAGGGACCCCTGTCGTGGCTCTGCTGCGCACTTTTCCCTCGCGCGAGGCCCTGGCCCGCCCGCGCCAGGGCTTGATCGACCTGGCCGTGCTGATCGGCGCGGCCGCGCTGGTGTGGACCGTGGTCCGGCTCTGGCACGGCGTCACCGTGCCGTTCGACCAGGCCACCGCACCGTCCACTGTGTCCACTGATCCGTCCGAACTTCCTTACTACGCAGCGAGGTCGCTGCTGCGGATGTTCGCCGCGCTGGCCCTGTCGGTGGCGTTCACCCTGGTATACGCCACCGCCGCGGCCCGGCTGCGGCGGGCCGAGAAGGTGCTGCTGCCGGTGCTGGACATCCTCCAGTCCGTGCCGATCCTGGGTTTCCTGTCGGTCACCATCACCGGCTTCATCGCCCTGTTCCCAGGGTCCGAGCTGGGCCTGGAATGCGCTTCTGTCTTCGCCATCTTCACCTCGCAGGCGTGGAACATGACCTTCGCCTTCTACCAGTCGCTGGTCTCGCAGCCGCGCGACCTGGACGAGGCCGCCCGGCTGCTGCGGCTGTCCAAGTGGCAGCGGTTCTGGCGGGTGGACGTGCCCAGCGGCATGATTGCGTTGGTCTGGAACGGGATGATGAGCTTCGGCGGCGGCTGGTTCTTCCTGGTCGCCTCCGAGGCGCTGAGCGTGAACAACCACAGCTACGCCCTGCCCGGCATCGGCGCGTACGTGGCCACCGCGACTCAGAACGCCCAGCTGGACCGGGTGCTGCTGGCCATCGGCGTGATGATCGTGCTGGTGGTCGGCGTGAACGTGCTGTTCTGGCGGCCGCTGACCGCGTGGGCCGAGCGGTTCCGGGTCGAGGACTCGGAATCCGCGCAAGCCCCGCGCAGTCTGATGCTGGATCTGCTGCGCCGGTCCCGAATTCCGCGCCGGCTGCTCCGGGCGCTCGGTTGGCTGGTGGCCCCGCTGGACCGGGCCATGGCGGTGTTCGGGCTGGCCGAGCACCCGCTGCGAACCTCCCCGGCCCGCCGCCGCCTCGGTGACGTGGCATTCGCCGTGGTCGTGCTTGGCGGCGTCCTGTATGGACTGTCGAGAATGGTTGAGTTCATTGTGGACACTGCTGGCTTCGCCGAGGTGGGGCACGCTTTGCTGCTCGGCCTGGTCACCTTCGGGCGTGTGATCGTCCTGGTCATCGTCGCCACGGTCATCTGGGTGCCGGTCGGCGTGTGGATCGGCCTGAACCCGCGGATCGCCCGGCTGGCCCAGCCCGTGGTGCAGGTGCTGGCCTCGTTCCCGGCCAACTTCCTGTTCCCCCTGGTGACCGGGGTGCTGGTGGCGACCGGCGTCAGCCTCGACTGGGGCGGCATCCTGCTGATGGCGCTGGGCGCGCAGTGGTACATCCTGTTCAACGTCATCGCCGGCGCCAGCGCCATTCCCAACGACCTGCGCGAGGCCGCCGCCAACCTGCGGCTGCCGCGAATCCTGTGGTGGCGCAAGCTGATCCTGCCGGCGATCTTCGCCAGTTACGTCACCGGCGGCATCACCGCCGCCGGCGGGGCGTGGAACGCCTCCATCGTCGCCGAGGTCGTCAGCTACGGTCCGACCACGCTCACCGCCACCGGGCTCGGCGCGTACATCGCGCAGGCCACCGGCAGTGGCGACGCCTCGCGCATCCTGATCGGCGTAGCGGTGATGAGCCTCTACGTCGTCGGCCTCAACCGACTGTTCTGGCGGCGCCTGTACGCGTTGGCCGAGCGCCGCTTCAGCCTCTAGGAGTCTCCCGTGTCGGACACACTGATCACCGTCGACAACGTCAGCAAGAGCTTCACCGGCGCGGCCGGCGACGAGCTCCGGGTGCTCGACGAGATCACCCTCGAGCTTCGGGCCGGCGAGATCGTGGCGCTGCTGGGCCGTTCCGGCTCCGGCAAGTCCACGCTGCTGCGCACCATCGCCGGCCTCATCCCGCCCACCGCCGGCGCTATCCGCTACCGGGGCCGGCAGCTCAACGGCGCGAATCCCGGCGCCGCCATGGTTTTCCAGTCGTTCGCGCTGATGCCGTGGCTGACCGTGCAGGACAATGTCGAGCTCGGCCTTGCCGCGCAAGGAGTTCCCGTGGGGCAACGGCGCGAGCGGGCCCTGGCCGCCATCGACCTCATCGGCCTCGACGGCTTCGAGTCGGCCTATCCCAAGGAGCTCTCCGGCGGCATGCGGCAGCGGGTCGGCTTCGCCCGCGCGCTGGTGCTGGAGCCCGACGTGCTGCTGATGGACGAGCCGTTCTCCGCGCTGGACGTGCTCACCGCCGAGAACCTGCGCACCGAGCTGATGTCGTTGTGGGCCGGGCAGAAGTTCCCGACCAAGGCCGTGTGCGTCGTGACCCACAACATCGAGGAGGCCGTGCTGCTGGCCGACCGTGTCATCGTGCTCGGGGCCAACCCCGGCCACATCCGCGCCGAGGTCCCGGTCGACCTGGAGCGCCCCCGCGACCGCAAGTCGCCCACCTTCGCCGCCCTGGTCGACCGCCTCTACGACCTGCTCACCGGCCGCGAGCCCGACCGTCACGAGCCCGCGGCCACGCCCACCGCCCGCCCCCTGCCCACCGTCTCGGTCGGCGGTCTCGCCGGCCTCGTCGAGATCGTGCACGCCCAGGGCGGCCGGGTCGACCTCCCCGACATCGCCGCCGACCTCAACTTCGAGATCGACGACCTGCTGCCGTTGGTCGACGCCGCCACCATGCTCGGCTTCGTCGAGGTCGAGGGCGGCGACCTCACCCTGACCCCCGTCGGCAAGGACTTCACCACCGCCGACATCCAACGCAGCAAGCAACTCTTCGCCGCCCAGGCCCGCCTGCTCGCCCCGCTCGTCCGCACCGTCTGCCGTGCCCTCGCCGCCAGCGCCGACGGCCGCCTCCGCTCCACCTTCTTCCTCGATCTCCTCCGCCGCGGCTTCTCCGCCCCCGACGCCCAACAGCAGCTCGACACCGCCATCGACTGGGGCCGGTACGGCGAGCTGTTCGACTACGACACCTCCACCGACACCCTCACCGCCGACCCCGCCGCCGCCCTCCTCTGATCTCCGGGGGGGATGTCATGAAGGGCCCCATCCTGACGTTGAACGAGAGGATCGGTCCCTTGATCTTGGTGGGGATGGTGTGAAGGGGTCCTTCCTGACGTTGAACGAGAGGATCGGTCCCTTGATCTTGGTGGGGATGGTGTGAAGGGCCCCATCCTGACGTTGAACGAGAGGATCGGTCCCTTGATCTTGGTGGGGATGGTGTGAAGGGGTCCTTCCTGACGTTGAACGAGAGGA